>JAICSB010000567.1 GCA_025937115.1 Pseudonocardiaceae bacterium
GTCAACGTCGACCACGTCCTCAGCGACAACAACACCGACCTACACCTGCTCTAAACCCCCACCACCACCACGGCTGACGCCGCCATCCCACCCGGGACGACGGCGTCAGCTGGGTATCAACCCACCCATCGCCATTCGGAACCGAAACGCGACCACCCGTACCGACAAACCGCCATTCGGCTCCGAATGGCGGTGACAGGCGCGTAAGTGCGGCGACCAGCGGGACTAGCCGCTACAGAAGGCCGCCGCGGTCACCGCTGTAGTAGAAGTAGTCGTTGTCGTGGCGATCGTTGTAGCCGTTGTAGTAGTAGCATCCCCGGGGGTTGTAACCGTCGTAACCATAGTCGCAGCCGTGGCCACAGTCATCGTGCCCGTTGCGGCCGCCACCCTGTGAGAAAATCGCGGAAACCCGCATGCCCGCTCCTTCGTTCGAGAGGGAGCAATGGAGCCAAACCCGGAACAATCTGGGTAATGTAGTCAGCAACGCGTTTGTGCGTGAGCCTCGACGCGCCGGCAGCGCCCCCCGGTGTCAATACCAGCAGCTCATCATCGACAGTCAGCAACCCCCAGGTGATCCGACCCCGTCCCCTCACTCCCCGTGGTCAAATGCCTCTCGAACGTAAGCTATCCAGGGGGGGATATCAACAGTAACTTCATGTAATACCACGATCACGCTCCGTGATGCTGGCGGCGGCGTAGCCGCAGCGCGACCACGATCAACACCACCGCCGCGAGCGCGCCCAGGAGGATGCTGTCGGGAACGTGGGCGCCGGCGACGATGATGACGTTCTGCACCGCAAGGGTGGTATCGGTGCCCGTGGAGTAGAGGCCGGCGGTACCGTCGAAGAGCAGGAACACGACCCCGACCGCGATGAACAACAGCCCGGAGACGGTGCTGGTGGTGTGCAGCCGCAGTCCGCCGATGCGGTACTCGCGCCCACGCAGCCAGCGCCGCCGGCCCAAGTCGAAGCGCTGCCACAGCGCGGCCAGGACGAACAGCGGTGCCGCCATTCCCAACGCGTACACCGCGAGCAACGCGGCGCCGCGCAGCGGCTGGCCGCTCGCGGCGGCCACCGTAAGCACCGCGCCCAGGATCGGTCCGGAGCAGAACCCGGCCAAGCCGTAGGCGGCGCCGAGCCCGACCGTGCAGACCCACGTCCCACCGGCGGCCATCCGCTGCTGGACCCGCGCCGCCGGGCGCAGAGTCCACCCGCCGCCCAGGATCTGAATGACACCGAATCCGACGATCATCCACCCGGCTAGCAGGATGAGGACCTCCCGGTGCAGCGTCACGACCGAGGCCAACGCGCTGGACCCGGCGCCGAGGGGGACGAGAACCGCGGCCAGGCCGAGGAAGAACACCCCGGTCCGGGCGAGCAGTTCGGTAGTCCCGGCGAAGGCGTAGGCGAAAAACGACGGCAGCAGCAGCGCGCTGCATGGGCTGATCAGCGCGAGTAGCCTACCGAGGAACGCGGCAAGATAGCCGATGTCGAGCACGTCAGCGACCGTGGTCGCCGACGGCGTCTATCGCCTGATGGAAGGTCGCCAGCGGCTCCGCGCCGACGATCATCTGTCCGCCGATGACGAAGCTGGGTACGCCAGTGACTCCTAGCGCCGCGCCGAGTTCACGGTCGTCGCTGACCTGCGCGGCGATCGCGGGATCGGCGTAGTCGCGCTGAAACCGGGCTAGGTCGAGCCCGAGGCTGCGGGCGGTGGCAGCCAGCGATGCGTCGGTGACCGCGCCACTGTTCTCCCGGCCCTGCTGGCGGTACAGCGCGTCGTGGTACTGCCAGAATCGGCCCTGCCGACCGGCGGCCCGGGCAGCCCGCGCGGCCATCGCCGACTCCGGACCGAGGTAGCCGAAATCGTGCCATTCCAGCCGGAGCCGGCCTGAGTCGACGTACTGGCGCACCAGACTCGGTTCGGTGTTGAGGGTGTAGGCCCGGCAGAATGGGCACTGAAAGTCGCCCCACTCGGAGATCACTACCGGCGCGTCGGGCCGACCCAGGGCCAGCGGGTCGCCCGGGATTCGGCGCGCGGCGGCCAACCGGGCCTGGGTAACCGGGTCAGCTCCGGCCGCCCCAGCCTTTCCCCCTGACCCGGTGCCCGATGTGGCGCTCACGCTCACCGCGCCCAGTACGGCGAGCACCACCAGGGCGATCAGCCCGCCGAGCCACACCCGGCGACGCCGGTTCGGGTGCGTTGTCGATTCACTCACCTCCGACCCCGTCACCGCTCACTGTCTATCAGGTCCGGAAGGCGTCGGCCACCTTCCCGAGCACGCCCGACTTGGCACCGATCTGCTGCATGAGGCCGAGCTCGTCCGTGCTGCCCACCGCTCGTGGAAGTCGCCCCGGTGGGTCCCCGTCAGGGTGTATGCGAGCGCGACGTGTCCGGGAGCCGGGTCATGATCCACACAATCCGGGGCGAACAGCGTGTCGACGAAAGCTCGATGTCACCGGCGTTGAGGTGCTGGGCGGCCTTCTCCTGGGTAGCGATGTTCGCCTCTCGTGTCATGAGCCGTAGTGTTCACTTTGATCACGTTTGCGACTAATTCACGGGGCTGGTCAAAATAGTCCATCACGACAATGCCTACGCGTCCTCGGGACGATTCTGCGAGATAGGCGTTGAGACGCTGGTTTATCGTTTCGGCGTAGCCACGTGCCGTCAGGTGAACGGCACTAGAGAAA
>JAICSB010000549.1 GCA_025937115.1 Pseudonocardiaceae bacterium
CGGAACGTACACGTCCTGAAACAGCCGGCGGACGGCCGGACCGCGCAACTGCGCCGCCGTCAGCACGCCAGCCGCAACCGCCTCCGAACCCCGAAACGGTCCAGCCAAATCGATCGTCCGAATACTTCTCCCCATGCACGCCGACGCTGCCGCACTAACCCAAATCCGTCCAATCCTCCATCCACAGCTTATCCACAACCCATCTTCCGGTCGCGTTCTGGATGCAGACTGCTGCAAACCAGGCTGCTTTTGGCGCAGTCTGCATCCAGAACGCGGGTGATTAGCCGAGGAGGGAAAGGAGGAGGGCTACCCAGGTGAGCACGATGCCTGCGGCGGTGCCGTAGGCGACCCAGCGCCAGATCGGGGTCGCCCGGCCCAGCCAGATCGACGGTGCCAGGCCTGCGGCCACTAGGAGGTTGGCCAGGACGACGAGCCAGACACCGTTGGGCGCCAGATCCTGGGACAGACTGAGTAACGCGACGCCGACGACCGTCGCTGCCACCGCGCTGACAATGAGACCGGTCGCCCACGGCGTCGGCTCGCCTGGTTGCTTGCCTGCCGCATCACCGGTCACGTCGATCACGCTAAACGCGGCGCGCACTGGCGAAGGCGATCGCGGCGGCGGTGGCGATATTGAGCGAGTCCACTCCAGGCGCCATCGGGATGCGCACCACCAGGTCCGCCGCGGCGAGGGCTTCAGCCGACAACCCCGGACCCTCGGCCCCCAGTAACCAGGCCACCCGGCCGGCGCCCAACCCCGCCTGCACAAGCGGCAGCGCGTCGGGCGCCGGGGACAACGCCACGACCCGGAACCCGGCCGCCCGAAGGGCCTCCAGGCCTGCGAGCCAGGGCTGCAGCGGGGCGAACGGGACCCGAAGCACATGCCCCATCGACACTCGCACGCTGCGTCGATACAGCGGGTCGGCGCAACCGGGGCCGAGCAGCACCGCGTCCACACCCAGGGCCGCCGCGTTGCGGAACAGCGCACCCAGGTTCTCGTGGTCGTTGACGCCCTCGAGCACGGCTAGGTGCTGTGATCCAGCCATCAGCTCGGGCGCGGACGGCACCGGAGCTCGGTCGGCAGTCGCGAGCACCCCGCGGTTGAGGTGAAAGCCCACCACCTGCGCCAAGAGTTCGGCCGACCCGGCGTAGCACGGCGCCGCGATGTCGGCGGCGAGCTCGGAGATCTTCGCCAGCACGCCGAACACCGCGCGCGGTGGGTAAGGCGAGTCCAGCAACCGGCGGACCACGGTGATCCCCTCGGCGATCACCAGACCGCGACCGCCGGGACGGTCCGGGCGGCGGTCGGCGACGGTGAGATCACGGAAATCGGCTAGCCGTGGGTCGTCCACATCGCACACCTCGACGATGTCACCCACACTGTCAGTCTCGCAAAGGACACAAGCAGGTCGGTGGCTGGTCACGGTTCACCGCGCTGTGCCACGGTGAGCGCGCGCCGGCTACTCGGAGGTGGAGATGGGCGAGGGTGCGATCGACGCGGTGTACACCACACACGATTTGGCGCGGTACCGGGAAAAGACACAGCGTTGCCTCAACGCGCTGGCCCTGATGCTCGCCGGGGACTACTTCTCCCCTGGTCCTGAGCAGATGGGACTCGAGCTCGAGCTCAACCTCATCGACGACAACGTCGATCCCGCGATGGCCAACCAGACCGTGCTGGAGCATATCGACGACCCGGCCTTCCAAACGGAGCTTGGCCAGCACAACATCGAGATCAACGTCGCGCCCCGGCCGTTGGTCGCTGATGAGGCCTTGGAGCTAGAACGCGAGCTGCGAGACGGCCTCAACACCGCCAACGACGCGGCCCGCGCCGCCGGTGTGGGCCTGGTCATGATCGGCATCCTGCCGACGCTGCGACCAGAGCACTTCGACCGCAGATGGATGTCCCCCAAGTCCCGCTACGCCTTGCTCAATGAGCAGATCCTGGCGGCCCGGCGTGAGGACTTCGAGCTCGACATGGAGGGTGTGCCGCTCGACGGTGGGCAGGCGGAACGGTTGCACTGCGCCACCGACTCGATCCTGCCGGAATCCGGGTGCACGTCGGTGCAGCTGCACCTGCAGATCGCCCCGGGTGACTTCGCCGCGCACTGGAACGCCGCGCAAGCGCTGGCCGGAATCCAGCTGGCGGTGGCCGCGAACTCACCGTTCCTGCTGGGTCAGGCGCTGTGGCACGAAACGCGGATCCCCTTGTTCGAGCAAGCTACCGACATCCGCTTGCCGGAGCTGCGCAATCAAGGAGTGCGCCCGAGGGTGTGGTTCGGAGAGCGTTGGATCACCTCGATCTTCGACCTGTTCGAAGAGAACGTGCGCTACTTCTCGCCCTTGCTGCCCGAGACCCAGGACGAGGATCCGATGGCAGTCCTCGCCGCGGGCGGTGCACCATCGCTGTCGGAGCTACGGCTGCACAACAGCACCATCTGGCGGTGGAACCGGCCGATCTATGACGTCGCCGACGGCGTGCCACATCTGCGCATCGAGAACCGGGTGCTGCCCGCCGGGCCGACCGTCATCGACGTGCTGGCCAACGCCGCGTTCTTCTTCGGCGCGATGCGCGGGCTCGCCGAGCTCGATCGGCCGGTGTGGAGCCAGCTGTCCTTCCCCGCAGCGCAGGAAAACCTGTACGCAGGGGCACGGCTGGGCATGGATTCACACCTGTACTGGCCCGGCGTCGGCTGGGCCCGGCCCGATCACCTGGTGTTGGGCACGCTGTTGCCGCTGGCACATCAGGGGCTGCGCAGCTGCGGGATGTCCGACGCTGCCCGGGA
>JAICSB010000402.1 GCA_025937115.1 Pseudonocardiaceae bacterium
CGATGACTGGGCCGATCACGACGCACTGCAGCTAGATGAGCGGTCGATCGCGTGGAGCTGGGCGTGGCCGCAGTTCTATCTGGGGATGCAGATCACAGGCACCATGTACAACGAGATCCGATCCGACGCCAGCAATGTGGGCGCGAGCGCCACGCAACCAGTTCGGCATCAGCAGGTGCATCATCGCCGAATGTACGCCCGCACCGGCACCGTCTCGGGAGAGCGGTTGCAGGCCGAAGGCACTGACGCGTTCCGCCGCACGATGATCCGGCGCGGTGCGGCGGAACTGGCAGCGGCCGGCGCTGACCTCGCCGCGGAGGTCAGCGCGGCCACCAGTACCAACCTTGAGGTTTATCCGAGCCCGGAACCGCACGTATGCGCACAGTGTTCCTACCGCGCCCCGTGTCTGATACTCAACCAGGGCGACGACGCCACCGGCGAGCTATCGAAGTCCTACCGGCACCGTCCTCCTGAGTCCGTGCAGGAGGGGCGGCTCGGCGGTGTGACCTGGTCAATGAACCGCGGCGCGGCGCCGCCCCGGTGGCCGATTAAATAACATCCGTTTGTGACTTCAGTAGGAGGGCTGAAGAGATGCCTCTAGACGCTACAGCCAAGTATGCGGTGCTTATCGAGGGCAAGCTGTACCCATGGAACACGGACTCCATCACGGTGCAAGAGATCCGTGAACTCGGCAACCTGCCCCCGAATTGCGCGGTTATCGAGGAAGATCTTCAAAGGAGCGCCCAGCGAAGGCTCGATGAAGGCGACGTCCATCAGCCTTCCAGGCTTCAGGAAGGCAAGGAATTCACGAAGAAGGTTAACTTCAGGCGAGGATGAGCAGACCTATGAGTGCTTCCCTCGTGTGGATCTCGGGTGCGTCAGGCGGCATCGGGCAGGCGCTGGCCAAGACCGTACCTTGGGACGACGCCCGGGTGATCGGGATAAGCCGGCACCGCCCGGGGGGCACCATCGATCACCTCAAGGCAGACCTCGCTGATCCATCGATGTGGCCTGTGGTCGGGGATTCATTCCATCGCGAAATGGAAGGGTTCGACGGCGAGCACGTGGTGTTCGTCCACGCCGCCGGCACCATCGACCCCACGGGCTTCGCCGCGGAAGTCGATAGCGACGCGTACCTGCGCAACGTGCTCCTGAACAGCGCCGCCCCCCAGGTACTCGGTCAGCTTTTCCTGGCTGCCGCCCACTCGCTCGATGCTCATCGCCACCTCGTCATGCTTACGTCAGGCGCCGCCCGGAGCGTCTATCCGGGATGGGCGTCGTATGGAGCGAGCAAGGCCGCCCTCGACCAATGGGTGCGCAACGTGGGCGCTGAGCAGGATGCGCGTGGCGGTGTGCAGGTGTTGTCGGTCGCTCCAGGCACAGTCGACACTGCCATGCAGGCGAAACTCCGCAACACTCCAGAAATGGACTTCCCGAGTCGTCAGAAGTTCCTGAGCCTTCATGAACAAGGCAAGCTCAGCGATCCTCAGCAGGTGGCGGGTCAGATCTGGGCGCTACTCGACCGAGGCCTGGACAATGGAAGCGTGGTCGACCTCCGAAAAGTAGACCCTTCCTAATCCGAAACGGCACTCGCTCGCTTGGTCGAACGGCGCAGGCGGAAAACACATGCGATCGCGGCTAGGGATAGTCCTGGGCGATGGTGTCCCGGGAGCGCGGCCGGGTCCAGGTGGTGCCGGTTGACCTGGCGATAGTAGCGGCGATTACGCTCACTAACACGTCTCTGGTCATTCCGCCGACGCCCTCGAGGCCAGCCTTGAGCTTAAATCGTTTCTCCGGATCCGGTTCCTGCACGGCTCCCTCGACGAGCACCGCGAGCATTCGATCAGCCAGTAGCTCAGCGTTCGCGGGCCATTCACCGACATCGCGCAGCGCACGTCCGGTGACGTCTCCGACACCGGGCACCGCTGGCCCGCTACCTCGTCCGGTCCCGCTGCCGTTGACGGCCATCGGATGGCTGTGAGAGCTCAAACAACGCAGTGACTCCCGAACACTGTCGTAGCGCTCCTCGGGAAAGACGCGCAACGCCTCACCAACCTCGACACTGTGCCCGTTGCGCTCGAACCGCTCGACCACCCAATGCAGCACCTCGAAATCATCAGACCACAGCTCTTCCACGCGACCAACTCCCAAGTCCGTCCACCCGATCATGATCTATGGGAGGAATACCAACCGGCGGAGGTGGTTTTGAAGTGCCACCTCCGCCGGTCCCCCGTTTACCCTCGCCGACCCGACCCCAGGGCTGCGTCAAAGTCACGTGATCATGGTTGGGTGCTGCGGTGACACGCCGAGACTGGCGTTTTCGCGTCCGGGCTGGTAGTTGTAGCGGGTGGCTGGGGCGGGTGTGACGGATGTGGTGGTGCGGCCGATCTTCGCGGATGAGGTCGGTCGTTTCAACGCTGCCTTGAGGGAGCATCATTGGCTGGGGCATCGGTTGACCGGTGCGGTCTTGCGTTATGTCGCTGTGCTCGATGGTGAGTGGGTCGCGGTGGTCGGGTTCGGGTCCGCGGTGTTGTCGTGTCGGGCTCGGGATGAGTTTGTGGGGTGGTCGCGTGAGCAGCAGTACGCGCGGTTGAAGCATGTCGCGAACAATCAGCGGTTCTGTGTGCTGCCCGCCGGTCGGCGACCCAACCTTGCTTCCGCGGTGCTGTCGCGGGTGCTGGCCCGCCTGAGCGGGGACTACCTGGTTGTTTACGGGCACCGGGTGCTCGCGGTCGAAACGTTCACCGATCCCGCCCGGCACACCGGCGCCTGCTATGCGGCCGCGAACTTCGCGCAGGTCGGGTCCACGCTCGGATACTCCCGCTCAGCGGGTTCTTATCACCATCACGGAAACCCCAAGCGGGTGTGGATGTATCGGCTGCACCGCGACGCGGGTCGCCTCTTGTCCGCGACGTTTCCGCACCCGCTGCTGACCGGGAGACACGACGCTGTGGCTGATGTGAACACCCTGGATCTGGCTGGGGCGGGCGGACTGCTGGAGGCGTTACGCGAGCTCAGTGACCCGCGCAGCAAGCGGGGTATCCGCCACCAGATCGCGTCGGTCCTGACGATGGTCGCTGCCGCGACGATCAGCGGCGCCCGCAGCTTCCGGTCGGTCGCAGACTATGTCGCTGACCTGCCCCCCGAGGCGCTCGCCCAGTCGCGCCCAGCGAGGCCACGATCCGGCGCACCGTCAAAGACGTCGATGCCGATGAGGCCGACACCATCGTCGGGACCTGGCTGCACGCGAAGGTGCGGGCCGGAGCCGTGGCCCCCCAAGCCTGGCGGGGCCTGGCTTTAGACGGCAAGACACTCAAAGGTGCCTGGGAGGAAGTCGACACCGGGGCCGGCAAGGTCCGCTTGTTCTCCGCGCTCACCCACGCTGAAGGCGTCGTGGTCGGTCAGCGGAAAATCCCTGAGAACACCGGGGAACAAGCCCAGATGATCCCCCTGCTCGACCAGGTCGCGGGTGCCCAACCCGACGGTCAAGCGCCGGGTGACCTGTCGGGGGTCGTGGTCACCGCCGACGCGCTACACGTCCACCGGCGCAACGTGGAGCAGATCCTGGAACGAAACGGGGAGTACGTCCTCACCGTCAAACGCAACCAACCAATCCTGCGCAACACCATCAAGGCCCTGTTCGCCGACGCGAACGGGGCTTTTCCCCCTGCCCACGTCACGTTTGACCGCGGCCACGGCCACCAGGAGATCCGGTCGATCACCTGCACCGCACACGTCGCGGACCTGAACTTCCCCGGCGTCTACCAGGCCTGGGCGATCACCCGCGAGGTGTTCGACCTGCACAGCAACCCACTGCGCACACGCAACGAGACCGTATACGGCATCACCAGCCTCACCACCTACCAAGC
>JAICSB010000680.1 GCA_025937115.1 Pseudonocardiaceae bacterium
CGGCCAGAACGTCGCGTTCCTGGTGGCACTTGCCTTCGCGGTAGCGGCTTCGGCGAACCTTCCGACGATCCTGTATTCGCTTTTCTGGAAGCGGTTCAACACCAGTGGCGTGCTGTGGAGCATGTACGGCGGCCTGATCAGATCGGTGCTACTGATCATCTTGTCTCCGGCTGTGTCGGGTACGCCGAAGTCGATGTTCCCGAGTCTGGATTTCGCGATCTTCCCGCTGAAGAACCCGGCGCTGGTCTCGGTACCGATAGCGTTTGCGCTCGGATACCTCGCCACGGTGCTCAGCAAAAACGACATCGCCAACCCCGCGAAATACGCCGAGATGGAGGTACGCGCACTCACTGGAACCGGCGCCGAACGATCGCAACCAATCGACCTTCTCTAAAGCGCACATGTTTGGGCGAACTTGTGCGAGGTTGCGCCGAAAGTTCATCGGTTCGACTCGCGGGTTGGGTCGATGTGGTCGCCCAGGTAGATCAGCGCGGCCTGGGGGTCCATGCCGAAGGCCGCGGCGACGAGCTTGGGGTCGAGGGTGTTGACCAGGTCGACCAGACGGGTTGAGGGGATCATGCGGGGTGGGTAGCCGCAGTCGTCAAGAAGATGGGATAGGTAGGCCGTCGACGCCGGATTGCGTCCCGCCTTCGTCCCGCGGGTGACCAGCACATGGGGTTGTCGGTTCGCAGCGTGTCTCGGTGGGCCAGACACCGTTGCAGAACCGACCAGGTGGCCGGGTCCAGCGGGACGGGATGGGGACGTTTCCCGAGCCTGACCGAGTGAGACCCGTGGTCGACGTCGTCACCGCGCAGCATCCGCGCCTCGCTGCTGGAAGCGCCGTGCAGCAGGGCGAGCATGCTGAGCAGCGCTTCATGGGGATGCGCGCCGTTGTCGCTGCTCCAGCGTCGGAACAGCCTGCGTTGTTGATCGAGGGTGAGCGTGGCACCGCGGAAATTACTGGAGTCTTTGGCGGTCAGATCGCGGGTCGGGTCGACCAACACGATGCGTTTCGCGCGAGCGAACCGGAAGAACTGTCGCAGCACGATCAGCCGCCGCTTGCGGGCCTTGGGCAGCCGGGCCAGGAACGCCTCGACGTCGTGCACATCGACCAGCGCCCACTCGGTCTTGCCTCGGTCGCCGACCAGGCACCGGGCGAGATCGCGCATCGTGGCCAACGCTGCCTCGAGGGTTTGATCGCTGCGCGGTAGAGCCTGTCCGGAACGCCGGGGGGCTAACGGATCAGCGCGATGCACCACACGCACCTCATCGCTACCCGGATAACTCATTCGTTGTCCGCTTTCATTCCCGCGTGCAATGAGTCCTTCCGCAGGAAGCCTGATCGCGTTATGACCCCCGGGGGCGGACAGATGAGGATTTTCTACGACTCGCCGATGCAGCGGATCTCGACGAGCGCGTTGCATTGAGGACGCCGAGGGCCTGAAGCGCGCCCTTGGGTCACTAGCAGGCTCTACATTTCAGCGAGCTCGGCCTGCAGCCGGGTCACCTCCGATGCCGCCGCGCAGCGGGTGTGGTCCGGTGTCGATTTTCGGGCACCAGACCGTATTGCAGGTCGCTGACCTGCCAGTGAACTTCGCGCAGTGTTAGTCGCACAGTGTCAGTGACGGCGGTCACGACAAGCCGTTGGTGAACGATGTCACCCGGCTGGCGCGGATCTGTCGGTCGCACGGTGGCAAAGCGACACCGGAGTCAGGGTGTGATGCCGCTGGTGAGTATCGCTGCTACCCAGAGTCACCGGCCGGTACGTTGGATTCCGGGTCGTGCGTGACTCGTCCACAAGGTTCCCACAGCCTCTCCACCGCTAGTGCACAGTCCCCACCAGTTGTCCACATGATGTGGAGGCTGTCCCCGTCGGCGCGCCCCTACGGTGTCGCGCGTGAGTCACACACCGACCTATGACCAGCTGCGCGGCGAGCGCATCAACGTCGATGTTCCTGCCAGTCAGGCGGGGGTTCCTGCCCGCCCGGCGGACTCCGAGTCGCTCACTGGCCCGGGCAGACACCACCTCCGCGATGATGCGCCGACTGCGGTGGCGGCGTTC
>JAICSB010000747.1 GCA_025937115.1 Pseudonocardiaceae bacterium
AACGGCGAGTAGACCTGGCTGCGGTGCAGACCCTCATCGACCGGCTGGCGTCGGACTTGGGCGTGCGCGCTCCGCGGGTGGTGGCCGATTCATCGGACTTCGTGGCCGCGGAGCTGGTCATCAGTAACCGGCTCGGTTTAATCGGGCTGCTGGACGAGTCGGTGAGCTTTGGCGGTGTCTCCGACACTGTCGTGGCCGCCGCGCTGCGCCAGGCGCGGCGTGGCCGTCCCGCCATGACGGTCGCGGCTGCCCCGGACGGGTCGACGCTGCGCTGCTACGCCGTCGGCCCTTCCGGTGGCCCGGTCGTGGTGCTCCTGTCGGCTTGCGGCATGCCGGTTGGCCTGCTCCGGAGCTGGATCACCGGGTTGGGCGACCGCTTCCGGGTGCTCACTTGGGAGAGCCGGGGCATGTTCCCCGCGCGGGAAGCCCTGGACGAGGATTTCGACCGGCGCGGATATGACGTACAGAGCCAGGCCGATGATCTGCATACCGTGCTGGATGTCTTCGGCGTCGAGACCGCGCACGTAGTGGGGTTGTGCGGGGGCGCGGCAGTGGCACTCGCCGTAGGCGAGTCCGCCAGAGTTCGTTCGCTGAGCCTCTGGCACGGTGATTATGAGTTGGGTCCCGACGTACCCAAGACCAGCCACCAGCAGGATGTCCAGTCCCTGATGCTCATGGTCGGCCGCCACCGAAAACGCGCGGCCGGCTTGTACACGATGCTGCGCCGCCCGGCCACGCTGGAAAGCCTTCGTGCAGACCTCGCGCATGAGCTGATCTATCCATACTCCAGCGCGGAGCTGCTCTACCGGTACGGGCGACTCAATGGGGCGATCATGACTACCGACTGCCGGCCGCTACTGGCCCGAATTGATCTACCGACGTTGGTCGTCAGCAGCATGGCGGACAGCACCGCCCATCCCGAGGGGTCGGTCTTTGTCGCCTCGCGGATTCCGGGCGCGCGGCTGGAACTGCTGCCCCGGGGAGACCATCTCGCGGCGTTCGACGCGGCACCCGAGCTGATTGACCTCGCCCGAACCTTCGTCAACCAGGCACAGCCGGGACAGACATGAATGGGCGAGTGGACCAACGGACCGGGCGGCGGATCGCGATCGAATTGGCGCGCCATCCCTCGATCGCCGATGCAGCGGTTCGCGGGAACGACTGGCTGATCGCCTATCTGGTGCCCGATGAGCGGTACGCCCCGGTCGTGCACCGAGCGTGCCGAATGGCGGCGATCGGCTCGCTGGCCGGCCTGTCCTTGCACGAGCCGGCCGGGCAGCTGCTGGTGGCGCAGCTGAACCGGACTGAGACGGACTTCCTCTACCGGGAAATCTTTGTCGAAAACGCCTACTTCCGGCACGGCATCGCACTTCCGGCAAACCCAGTGGTGGTTGATGTAGGTGCCAACATCGGCATGTTCTCGCTGCTGGTCGCCCACCGCTGCAGCGGTGCTCGGATCGTCGCGGTTGAACCGGTGGTTGAGCTCGCACACGCGGCGTCGGTCAACGCCGAACTGCACGGCGTTGATGTCACGGTGCTGAACTGTGGACTCGGTAGCCGAAGCGGCGAGGTCGCGTTCTCCTACTACCCGAATAACACGCTCATGTCCGGCATGTACGGCGACGCCGAGGAGGACCGCAAGGTGCTGGCTTCGTACCTTCGCACCGCGGCGGACGGGGAGCTGCCGGAGATGGAGCTGGC
>JAICSB010000697.1 GCA_025937115.1 Pseudonocardiaceae bacterium
CGGGCACCTCCAAGTCAGCACTACGCATCGACGAAGCAGCGGCCCTTCCCATCACCGCAGGTTATGTTGTCCTGTCGGCTCAAGCGGTACTATTGCCGCCTCCGACGCCCACCCGGCACACACCCACTTCCCGGCGTGAACCGGTTATAGGACACGACGCTCCAGCAACCACTCGCAGGGTCCCCGGGCCGGGGAGGGCCTCCCCAGTTCCCGCCGTCACTATCTGAACGTTCCGAGCCCCATACGCCGGGGAGTCCTTCACGGCTGCGCTCCAGGCTCTACACCGCTTCCATGGCCTTCGCCCTGTTTCCGGGGGCTCGGCACTCCCTGCGCCCACCCTCTCGGGCGGACCTATAACGACGCCGCAGGCTTCGCTTGATGCTACGGACCGCTCAGTCGCTCCCCCTATCACAGGGCACTTGACGCTGGGCTTCGACGCCGGACGTTTCCCTCCGACCCCGCCAGCCTGCTACCGGGGCCTCCTGGCAGCTACCCGGACCGGACTCACACCGGCAAGCGACGACGAGCTTGACGACAACAAATCACCTATCCACGATGACCTCCTGTCTGCTGGTCGCACGAAAGATCGAGGCTAGGTGTCACGGCAGCGACCGGTGTCGATGACCGGATTGCCGAACCGGGTCATTGTGCCGGGGCGACGCACCGCCCCAGGCGCGACGGTGGTGTCAGAGCAACAGCACCAGCACCATCCAGACACGGAGCAGGACCATGGCAAGAGCACTCGTCATCGAAGAAGAGTCCGGCATCTGCAGCGGCTTCATGCACCCGCACAACGGCTACTACGCCGGCGACTTCCACCGGCCCGACCCGCGCACCTGTCGCCGCACCCGTTACCGCACCAGTCCTCACACCCGTCTTCGTGCGGGCCACCGACGGCGACACGGTGCGAGCCTCGGCGGTCCAGATGGTCGCCGGTGTGCTGCACGTTGAGGGCCGCGCGGTCCCGCGGGCCGCGTGACCGGGTCTTGGTGGTGAACGAGCTCCGAGCCCTGCGCGGATCCCGATCCCGACGCGGGATGGCGCCGCACAGCCCTCCGATGGGGCTATTCCCTCACGCCGTCGCCGAGCGCATCCTCAATAGACGGGGAACGCAGTACCTCCAAGGGGAGGTGGTCCGTCATGAGCGTCCGAAGCGGAACGGCGCCCCCGAGCGTCGAACCGGTCCCACCCGCCGCCCCGGGCCCCCGGCGAATGCGCGTCGGCCCCGTCGTGGCCGGTTCGTTGGCGACCTGGTTTGTAGCCGCGGTGATCTTACCGTTCCTCCCGGCCGGCAGGGTCGACGACAGCTTCGCCACCGCGATGGTCCTGCTTGGCTTCGCGGTCGGCTGGGCGCTGTTGGCGGTGCTGTCCATCCGGTTCACCGACCAGCCGCAACGCTGGGCTCTGGCACCGGCGGTCGTCATGGCGGTGGCCGCGGTGCTGCTGCTGGTGGCCCCGGATGCCGCAGCGGGCGTGTTGCGCTGGGTGTGGCCACCGGCCGTGCTGGTTCTGGCCGTCTGGGTGTGGATCCGCGCCCGGCGCGACCTGCACAGCCGGACCAGGGTGTGGGCGCTGAACCCGGTGCTGGTCATCTTGATGCTCCTGGCCCTCGCCGGCGGCTACGAGGCCATCGGGCATGCGACCGCACCGGCGGTCGCCATGCGAGGCCGGCTGGTCGACGTGGGACCGTACCGGCTGCACCTGCAGTGCACCGGGTCGCGCGGCCCGACGGTGGTGCTCGAGCCCGGTGGTGGCGGCTCCGCGGCGTCGCTGGGGCTGATCGCACCGGCCGCGGCCCGCGACAGCAGGGTGTGCGTGTACGACCGCGCCGGGCGCGGCTGGAGCGATCCCGCGGCCAGCCCGCCCGACGGTGCGCAGATCGCCACCGACCTTCACAGACTGTTGAACCGGGCCCACGTCCCGGGCCCGTACGTGCTGGCCGGGCACTCCTTCGGTGGCCTGTAC
>JAICSB010000583.1 GCA_025937115.1 Pseudonocardiaceae bacterium
GCCGAGCCCGGCTCCCCGGCCCAGGAGGCTCTCAGCCTCCTGGCCAGTTGGACCACGGCTACTCGCGAGCACGACTTGCCACGCAACCGCGACGAAGCATCACGACCAACGCCGTCACCCTGAGTCGACCACGGAGCGATGCGGGTCGAGCTCGCGCCGGATCCCGGCGAAAGGACGCAGCGCATTGCGGCATAGGCGCGTGGTCCTGTGCCGTCACGTCTTCGGCATGGTGAGTGTGCATGCTCATGCGAGCAGAGCCGGGTAGGGCCGACACTCTCGATCAACTCGAGGTTCACGCGGTTGGGAGTCTGAAGGAGTCGCGCCATGGTGATCGCGGTTGTCTTGCTCGGTGCGGTCCTGCTCATCGTTTCGGTACGCCGACTTCGCAGGCCCAGTCCGGGAAACAGGTGGCCATTCGTCACCTCCGCCATCCTGAGCTCGGTGTTGGTGGTCCTGAGCGGCGGCGGCGCGCTGGTGGCGCTGACGGTCGGGCGCACAACTTGGAACGCTTGGACCGCGGGCACCTCCCACAGGGAGAGCATCACACTGAGCCTGGCCGTGGTGGGATTCCCCCTGCTGCTCGCTCTCGCCGTGGTGTTCGTCGTCGTCGGCAGCCTCAGCGATGGACGGCTACGCCGCGGCGGGGCTCGGCGGACACACCAATCGACATGAGTGGGGACAACGCGCGCCTGGCCGCGCTCCCCGGAAGTTTGATTGCGCTTCGAGCGCGGCGAAACCGCCGGTTTGACGCACGTGCGGTCACCTTCATGGGCATCCTGGCGTCCCGCTGTCGGCGAACTCGCACGCCGACAGATTGACCTTCTTCATCGACGGCCACTGCCTGACGACCTTGCAGACCTCGCCATACTCACCGGATGTGTTTAGGAGTCTGTTCCCAGACTGCTGAGCCAGTTGGTGATCTTCGGCGCGCCTCAGAATTGGAGCCAGAAGCGCGGGCGCCCCGCTGCGGATGGCAGGCCCCGATGCGGCCGGGCTGCCAGCGTCTACCTACCGGGTATCTGCCCATGCTGACTGTGGGCCCAGCAGCCGACCGAACTGGACCGACTGGTCCAACAACCTTATGCTGGAGTGATGAGTGGCGACTCGTCCCAGCATCCGACCGGGGGCTCTGTCTCGGGTCCGAAGACACGCCGCGGGCGGGCCAGTCGGGAGCGGCTGGTCGAGGCTGCCGTTGCGTCGGTCCTTGATCACGGCATTAAACAGCTGCGCGTCGATGAGGTGTTGGCGGCAGCCGGCTCGAGCAAGAGCCAGATGTACCACTACTTCTCCGACCGCGACGCCCTGATCGACGCTGCCGTCGCGCACCGGTGCGAGGAGATGCTCGGACTGCTTGGCCAGGCGTTCGCCAGTGTCTCGTCCCTGGACACGTTGGCCACGGTGCTCGATCGCTTCGCCTCCGACTACGCCGTACACCTGAGCGGATGTCCGATCGGGACTCTGGCCAGCGAGCTGACCGCCGGCCCCGAACCCGCCCGCGACTCGGTGATCGAGGCGTTCAGCGCATGGGAGGGCTACCTAGCCTCGGCACTGCGACGCATCCAGGCACGGGGAGAGCTCGGATCCCGGCATGACCCCGGGGAGCTGGCGCTGGGGCTGCTCACGGCCCTGGAGGGCGGAATGTTCCTCAGCCAGGTGCGCGGCAGCGATCGACCATTGCGGGTCGCCCTGGACACCGCGCAGGCATATCTGCAAAGCCTTCGGGCAGCACTGGACTAGTTCGTCCAGTTGGGTTAGTCTCAGCCAACTGGACTATGTGGTCCAGTTTGTCTTGCGGAGGCTGACATGACCGAAACCGCCCTGGCCACACGTCGCGGCACCCAGATCCTGCTGCTGGTCTGCGTCGTCCAGTTCATGGATGTCGTCGACACGGCGATCCTCAACGTGGCGCTGCCCAGCATCGAGAAGGACCTCGACTTCACCCAGCAGAGCCTGCAATGGGTCATCAGCGGCTACCTGGTGAGCTATGGCGGCTTCCTGCTGTTGGGTGGCAGGGCCAGTGACCTGCTCGGGCGACGGCGAATGCTGGTGACCGGGACGGCGCTGTTCGCGTTGTTCTCCTTGGGCGGAGCACTGGCGCCGAGCAGCGAGACCTTGGTGGTGGCACGGGTCGCCCAGGGTCTGGGCGCCGCGATCATGGCGCCGGCGGGACTGTCGATTCTGATGACCACCTTCCACGGAGCCGCGCGCAACAAGGCGCTGGGCGCCTGGGGTGCCATGAGCGCCCTGGGCGCTGCGGCCGGGATCTTCTTCGGCGGCTTGCTCTCCGAAGGGCCCGGCTGGAGGTGGGTGCTGCTGATCAACGTGCCCATCTGCATGGCCCTGATCGCCGCAGCACTCAGGCTGCTGGCCCACGATCACCTCGAAGGTCGCGAGGGACGATTCGACATGACCGGGGCGGTCCTGGTCACCGGCGGGATGCTGGTGGGGCTGCACGCCCTGATCGAGGCACCCGACCGTGGCTGGGGCACCGCGCGGACCATCGGGGAGCTGGTCACCGCCGGCCTCCTCCTGGCCGTCTTCATGGTGAACGAATTGCGCGTCGCCCAGCCCCTGTTCCCGCTGAGCCTGCTGCGAATCCGCGGGATCGCTGCCGCCGACCTCATTCAGCTCGCCGCCTTCGGCGGGTTCAC
>JAICSB010000055.1 GCA_025937115.1 Pseudonocardiaceae bacterium
GCGCTGCGCACTCCGGCGCAGATGTAGTCGATGAGGTCCTCGACTCCGGGCCGGTGTGGGTCGAGGTACATCCGAGCGGTGGAGATGCCTTCCTCGAAAAGTGCTTTGCGGGCACGGTCGAAGGTGTCGTCGCGGGTGGTGCGGGCGGCAACGGCGCGCTTGGAGGCCATCCCGTAGGACTCCTTGTACGGCTGGCCGGTCTCGTCGCGCTGCAGCTCACCTGGCGACTCGAAGGTGCCGGCGAACCAGGAGCCGATCATCACGTTCGCCGCCCCGGCAGCCAGCGCCAGGGCGACGTCTCGCGGGTGGCGCACCCCGCCGTCGGCCCAGACGTGACCACCGGCCACGCGGGCCGCGGCGGCGCATTCGGCCACCGCGGAGAACTGCGGCCGACCGACTCCGGTCATCATCCGGGTGGTGCACATCGCTCCTGGTCCCACCCCGACTTTGACGATGTCGGCGCCGGCCTCGAGCAGGTCGCGGGTGCCTTGCGCGGAGACCACATTGCCGGCCACCACCGGCACGTCGGGCCGGCAGGACCGGACCGCGCGCAGCGCGTCGAGCATCTTGCTTTGATGGCCGTGTGCGGTGTCGACGACCAGCGCGTCGACACCCGCTGCCAGTAGTGCTTCGGTCGTGGCGGTGACATCGCCGTTGATGCCGAGCGCCGCGGCTACTCGCAGTCTGCCGCCGGCATCGCACGCAGGGCGGTACAGCTCGGCACGCAACGCTCCAGTGCGGGTCAGTACCCCGACTAATCGCCCGCTGGGATCCACCGCGAGCGCTATCTCCTGGCGGCTGTGATGCAGCTGGTCGAAGACCTTGCGCGGTTCGGTGTCGGCGGATACGGCCACCAAGTCGGTCTGCGCCACATCCGCCAGCCGGGTGAACCGATCCACTCCACTCAGCTCGGCCTCGGTGACCAGTCCGATCGGGCGGCTGGCCTCATCGAGCACCACCGCGGCCCGGTGGCCCCGCTTGGGCAGCAGGTTGATCGCGTCAGCGACGGCGTCCTGCGGGCCCAGCATGAGCGCTGTGTCCAGCACCAGGTGCCGCGACTTCACCCACGTCACTGTCTCGGCGACGACCGCCGGGTCCAGGTCCTGGGGCAGCACCACCAGCCCGCCACGACGTGCCACCGTCTCAGCCATCCGGCGCCCCGCTACCGCGGTCATGTTGGCGACCACCAGCGGGATAGTGGTCCCGGACCCGTCCACCGTGGACAGGTCCGCATCGAACCGGGACGCCACCTCCGACCGCGCCGGAAGCAGGAAAACATCGTCATACGTCAGCTCATAACCAACCCCGCACCCACATCCCTCCAAGAACCGCACCTTCGCGACGTTAGTCGTCCACCCCGCTTTCAGCTGGCTGAGCGTGGCTATTGCGGGCCCGGTAACCCCGCTGATCCCGCTCAATGCGGGGCGAGGTTTGCTGGGGTGATGGCGGCGCGGGGGTTGTTTGTGGGGCTTGCGACGTTGGACCTGGTGCAGCGGGTGCCGCAGCGGCCTGGGGTGAACGAGAAGGTCGTCGCGCAGCGCAGCGACATCGCCGCCGGGGGGCCGGCCGCGGTTGCCGCGGTGACGTTCGGTGCGCTGGGCGGGCGCAGCGTGCTGCTGTCCGCGCTGGGGCCCGGCCCGGTCGCCCGGTTGGCGGCGGCGGAGCTGGACCGTGCCGGCGTGCACATCGTCGACGCCTGGGCCGCTGGAACCGATCTGAGTATCTCGGCGATCACCGTGGTCGATGACACGGGGCAACGGTCGGTGGTGTCCCGCAATGCCGAGGACCTGACCGCTGTGCCGCCCGCCGACCTGCCAGCGCTGGTCGGGGACGCCGACGTCGTGCTGATCGACGGGCACCATCCCGAGCTCGCCGTGGCCGCCGCACGCGCCGCCCAGGCCGTCGGGATCCCGGTGGTACTCGATTGCGGCAGTCCCAAGCCGGTGTACGCGGAGCTGGTACCGTTAGCCGACGCCGTGGTGTGCTCGGCCGGCTTCGTCGCCGACGCTGACCGATCCGACGCAGCGGCTGCAATGCTGCTGGCCGACGGCGCTCGGCTGGTGGCGATGACAGCGGGTGCCGCGCCGGTGCGCTGGTGGACACGGCAGGACAGTGGGGCCCTGATGGTGCCCCGGGTTGCGGTCCGGGACACCGTGGGAGCTGGCGACGTGCTGCATGGCGCGGTCGCCTTCGCCCGGGCCCGGGGAGTGACCGACCCGGAGCGCGTCTTGAGCTTCGGGATCGCGGTGGCCGCACTACGAGTGCAGCACGTCGGTCCGCGGGCGTGGCTAGGCGATCAGCGGTTGCGCACCCTGATAGCCGGGATCCCCGCAGCTGACTAACTGGCCGCCTCGCCGGGCAACCGGCGAGCGAGTGGCTCCCGCCCTTGCGGCTGCGCGACGTGATCCGTCAACGGGACCGGCGGGATCGTCTGCACGACCGGCGCGTCCATCGTGACCGTGACGTGCTGCCCGTGGTGCCGCAGCTCCAGCCTGGCGCCCTCGAGAAGCTGGTACTCCGTGTGCCCGGGGGTGATCTCCACCCGCAGCCGCCGACCGCGCCAGCGCAACCGGAAAGTGATTCTGGTCAGTGTCGCAGGCAACCGGGGCGCGAATGCCAGACCGCCGTCATCGAGATGACGCAGCCCGCCGAACCCGGCCACCACCGCAGACCACGCACCGGCCAGCGACGCGACGTGCAGGCCATTGCTGGTGTTGTGCGCCAGATCGGCCAGATCCATCAGCGCGGTCTCGCAGAGGTAGTCGTATGCGAGGTCGAGGTGCCCGGTCTCGGCGGCCAGCACCGCCTGGGTCGCTGCTGACAGGGACGAGTCACGAACAGTGATCCGCTCGTAGTAGGCGAAGTTGCGGGCCTTCTGCTCGTCGGTGAACGCCTCCGGGCAAAGGTGCATGGCCAACACCAGATCGGCCTGCTTCACCACCTGTTTGCGGTACAGATCGAAGTAGGGGAAGTGCAACAGCAGCGGATATTGATCCGGCGTGGTACCGGCGAAGTCCCACATCGCGTGCTCGGTGAACCCCTCAGCCTGCGGGTGCACACCGAGCTTCTCGTCGTAGGGCACCACCATGTCAGCCGCCGCGTCACGCCAGGACGCAGCTTCCTCAGCGTCGACGCCCAGGGCGGCCGCCTGCTCCAAGTGCCGCCCCACGGCGTCTGCGGCCGCCCGCAGATTCCGCTGCGCCATCAGATTGGTGTAGACGTTGTTGTCGGCCACCGCGCTGTACTCGTCGGGCCCGGTGACACCGTCGATGCGGAAGTGACCCGCCAGGTCGTGATGGCCCAACGAGCGCCACAGTCGTGCTGTCTGCACCAGCAGCTCCAGCGCGATATCGCGCTCGAAGTCGGCGTCGCCAGTGGCCGTCACATGGCGGATCGCCGCGTCGGCGATGTCGGCGTTGATGTGGAAGGCCGCGGTACCCGCGGGCCAGTATCCGGAGCATTCCTGGCCACGAATCGTGCGCCACGGAAAAGCCGCACCGGCCAGGCCGAGCTGGCCGGCACGCTCGAGCGCCAGTGGCAGGGTCTGCTGGCGCCAGCGGAGAACGTCGGCAGCCGCGTCCGGCACCGTGTGGCTGAGCACCGGCAGCACGAAGGTCTCGGTGTCCCAGAAGGTATGGCCGTCGTATCCAGCACCGGTCAGGCCCTTGGCCGCGATCCCCCGCCCCTCGGCGCGCGCCCCGGCCTGCAGCACGTGGAACAACCCGAACCGGACCGCCTGCTGAAGCTGTGAGTTCCCGTCGACCTCCACGTCGGCGGCGGCCCAGAAGTTGTCGAGGTACCCGCGCTGTTCGGTCGTCAGCCCGGTCCAACTGGTGTACCGCGCAGCCGCCAGCGCCGCCCTGACCTGGTCGTTGAGCGCTGGAACCGACCGTTGCGAGGACCAGCCGTAGGCGAGGTATTTGACCACCCGAAGCCGCTGACCGGGTTGCAGCCGGCAGATCACGGTGGTCCGTGCGACGTGTTCGGTCGCTGACGATTGAAATTCCGTCCGCGACGGTCCGATCACCTCATGGTCCATCGCCGCGGCCATTCGCAAGCCAGAATGGCGAGTGCTGTGCAGCAGCGTGGCGCCGGTGTCGTTGCACCGATGCTGCTCGGCGACCAGCGGTTCGGACAGCGCCGCAGCCACCCGCGGGTCCTGCGTGGTGACGGGCAGCTGTTCGTTGGCGAACAGCTCAGACTGCACGACCAGTAGCACCGGCTGGTCGACCGGCTCGACCTCGTAGTGGATTGCGACGACAGCTCGTTGGACCAGCGACACCATCCGCTGCGAGGCGACCCGCACCGCCTTACCGGCGGGGGACACCCACTCCACCCGCCGGCGCAGCATCCCCGCCCGCAGGTCGAGCACCCGTTCGTGCGAGCGCAGCTCCCCGTATCGCACGTCCAACGGCTCGTCGTCGACCAGCAGCCGGATCAGCTTACCGTTGGTGACATTGACGATCGCCTGCCCCGACTCGGGGTAGCCGTAGCCGCCCTCGGGATAGGGCAGCGGCCGCAGCTCATAAAAGGAGTTGAGGTAGCTGCCGGGCAGCGCGTGCGGATCGCCCTCGTCAAGGTTCCCGCGCAGTCCGATGTGTCCGTTGGCCAGTGCGAAAACCGACTCTGTCTGTCCCATGGCGGCCAGATCCAGGCGGTTCTCCCGAACCGCCCATGGCTCGACGGCGAACTGGTTCTGCTCGATCACCATCGGCTCGCCAGCTCAGTGAGGTCATCGACGACGACACCGGGATCGGGCACTTCGAGCGCGCCGAGCATGCGCTTACCACCATCCGTTTGAGGCAGCAGGAGGCCGGAAATCGTAGCGCACGGTCACTTGGCGATGATCAGGTACAAGCCGTAGCCGACCACGAGGGCACAGGCGAGCAAACAGAGCACTGCCAGCGCCGGTCGCGGGGTCACCTCCGCCCCGGTCTGCCGTGGTGCTGACGTCGGATCGGCCGCTGGTCCGGCGAGCGCTCTGATGCCGAAGGAGAACAGCACGATCACCGTGATGGCGGCCCCGAACGAGACGACGAACACCTCACCGAGGGCACCCCAGTCGATATTCATGTTTACACCTCGGCCCCAGCGGGCTGTAGCCGCCTCGCGGGCACGTCGTTGACGTTGTTCGGGCCCACCGGATCACGTCGGGACAGCGCGTAGATACCGCCGGCGATGGCCGCACCGACCACACCGACGACCACAGTCCCGGTGGTTCCGGTCTGGGCCACCTGGGCCGCCAGAGCACCGACGATGGCCGCGGACGGCAACGTCAGCAGCCAGCCGAGCAACATCTGATCGGCCAGTCCCCACCGCACCGAAGCCAGCCGCCGGCCGGTCCCCACCCCGAAGATCGCGCCCGAGACCACCATGGTGGTCGACAGCGGGAACCCGAGCTGCGCGGAGACCAGGATGACGCCAGTGCTGGCTGTCTCGGCGGCGAAGCCCTGCGGTGTCTCGATCTCGGTGACCCGCTTGCCGAGCGTTCGGATGATCCGCCAGCCACCCAGGTAGGTGCCCAGGGCGATAGCCAGCCCCGCCGTGAGAATCACCCAGAACGGCGGTCCGGAGCCGGATGGCAGCGACCCGGCGGTGATCAGTGTCAGGGTGATGACGCCCATCGTCTTCTGCGCGTCGTTGGTGCCATGAGCCAGCGAGACCATCGAGGCCGAGATCACCTGGCCGGCTTTGAAGCCGCGGCCTACCGCGTCTCGGTCGGCTCGCGCCGTGATCCGGTACGCGAGGTAGGTGCCGACCAGCGCCACCACGCCGGCGACCACCGGTGCCAGGACCATCGGGATCAAGACCTTGGACACCACCGAGGCGAAGTGCACCGCGTCGCCGCCCGCGGCTACCCAGGTGGCCCCGATCAACCCGCCCACCAGCGCGTACGACGAGCTGGACGGCAACCCGACAAGCCAGGTCAGCAGGTTCCACAAGATGGCCCCGATCAGACCCGCGAAGATCACCACCGGACTGATCTTGGTGTCATCGACCAGCCCGCTGGAAATCGTCTCGGCGACAGCCACCGACAGGAACGCACCGACGAGGTTGAGCACACCCGAGATGGCAACGGCGACCCTCGGCTTCAGCGCCCCGGTGGCGATCGACGTCGCCATGGCGTTGGCGGTGTCGTGGAAGCCATTGGTGAAGTCGAAGACCAACGCGGTGATGATCACGACCAGGACGAGGACGTCCATGTCGAGCCCTTCGTCGTCGAGGGGGTCCAGCGCGTGGAGCCTCGCAGATCAAGCGAAACGGCCGGTGAACAACGGATGTCAAATCGGGGCTGTCTGGTGGCCGCGACGGATCAAGCTCGGCGTTCGGCTGGCAGTGTGACGGTCGTGATCACGAATTCGTGGTTGCGCAGCCAGCGACCGTCCAATCGGATCAGGGGGTGACCGGTGATCGTGGGCCCGGCTATCAGCAGGCGCGCGGAGAAGCAGCCTTGTTCGGGATCGGTCGTGCCGGGGTTGATGGTGATGGTGGCGTCCTCGAATCCCAGCCAGCGACGGGTCAGCGGAAACCACGTCTTGTACACCGTCTCCTTGGCGCAGAACAGGATCCGATCCCAGCATGTCGCCCGATCTGCGGCGGCCAGCTCACGTAGGTGTTCCTGCTCCTCATCGAGAGCGATGACCGCCAGTACCCCTGCCGGTAGGGGTTCGTGCGGTTCAGCATCGATGCCCACCGCGCGGAAGTCGCGGCTGTGGGCGACGGCGGCGGCTCGATAACCGGCGCAGTGGGTCATGCTGCCCACGACATCTGCTGGCCACTTGGGCTCGCCGCGCTCACCGCGCAGCACCGGCACGGGGGGCAGCCCGAGCTGACGCAGCGCCTGCCGGGCGCAGTGCCGGACCGTGCGGAATTCGCGGCGCCGCTTGTCCACCGCACGGGTGATCAGTTCCGCTTCGCCTGGATACAGCACCGCGTCGGGAGGGTCGCAGAACACCTCCACGCTGGCCACCCCGCGCGCCAGCACCTTCTCTATCACGATCACCACCCATCGCCATTCGGAGCCGAATGACGCTCCTGAGCCTAGACAATTGCGCCGTTCGGAGCCGAATGGCGGGCGGACCGGTGAAGGCGCAGCGGGGTGCACAATGCCCTGGGTGCTCGGGGAACGCTGTAATCCCGTCCGATGTGGAGCATGGGTTGCGGTCACTGGAGCTGCCGCAACGGCACTCACTGGCTCGCAGGTATGTTGGTTTGAGACGGATGCTGATATCTGAGCAGAGAGGAGTGGTTCCGATGGCCCTAGACCCATCAGTTGACATCGGCCGGAAAGTCTGGCGCAGCTGTGCTCACTGCCCGAACGCGGATGGCCTATACCTGCTCAAGTCCAACGCCAACCTCGTGTACGTCCAGTGCCCGCTATGCCACAACACTTGGTGGTTGGACACCAAATTCGGCCACGGCGGCGGACCCGACAAGTCTGGCAACCCGTAGTCCCACCGCGTCGCCGGCTCGCGACCTCCGGCGTCGACCGGGCAAGCTGGCGAGATGGTAATCCCGGTCCATGATGTCAACCCGGTTGGTCGCACGCCGTGGGTTACCTACCTGCTGATTGCGGCGAACATCGTCGTTTTCCTGCTCACGCCCGCCTCGGCGACCACGGTGACGGGTGCGGCGGGTCTCGCGCAGACCTGCCAGCAGGAGGCGTTCTACGACCGCTTCGCGGCGATCCCCACCGAGCTGGTGCACAACCAGCCGCAGGCCCTGGTTCCGGATGGGCAGATCGCAATCGGCGATCGAGGTCCGGGTTGCGTCCTTGCCCGCCCGGACTACTCCAAGATCCCGGCGCTGTCGGCGTTGACGTCGCTGTTCCTGCACGGCAGCTGGCTACACCTGCTCGGCAACATGCTGTTTTTGTGGATCTTCGGCAACAACATCGAGGACCGCTTCGGCCGGCTCCGATATCTGCTGTTCTACCTGGCCTGCGGCATGGTGGCCACCTACGGCTTCGCGCTCACCCACGCCGGCTCGACGGAGGTGCTGATCGGGGCGTCCGGGGCGATCGCCGGTGTGTTGGGTGCCTACATCGTGCTCTACCCGCGAGCCAGAGTCTGGAGCCTGGTGCCGCTGCTGTTCTTCATCCCGCTACGGCTACCCGCCTGGCTCGTGCTAGGCCTGTGGTTCCTGTTGCAGTGGATCTACACCGCCGGGTACGCCGTCTCCGCAGCGGGATCAGTCGCCTACATCGCCCACGTGTTCGGTTTCGTCCTAGGGGCCCTCGTTGCGCTGACGATGCGCAGCGCAGGCGTGCACACCGCACGCCCGTGAACTGACTCCACCGACATTCCCGGCGACGGAAACGTCCGCGGTGTCGAGTTCACGGCACGAGGGTTCGTTATGGTGTGGAGCGATGCAGCTCGTCGTCGGTGAGCAGCCGGGACCGGATCAGGAACCGCACGCCCTCGGGTGCCTCCAGCGAGAACCCGCTGCCGCGACCGGGCACGATATCGATGGTCAGATGGGTGTGCCGCCAGTACTCGAACTGCGAGACTGACATCCACACCGGTACCGGCTCGGGGAATCCTTCGATGTGCAGATCGTCGAGCAGCACATCTGAGCCGCCAGTCCGGAATTCGCCAGCCGGATAGCACATCGGCGAGCTCCCGTCGCAACATCCACCGGACTGGTGGAACATCAGCGGGCCGTGGGTTGCCCGGAGGCGACGGAGCATCACTGCCGCCTCCGGGGTGTACGAGACGCGCTCCATCAGAAGAATCCGAGCGCGTTGTCCGAGTAGCTCACCAGCAGGTTCTTGGTCTGCTGGTAGTGGTCGAGCATCATCCGGTGGTTCTCTCGGCCGATGCCGGACTGCTTGTAGCCGCCGAACGCCGCGTGCGCCGGGTAGGAGTGGTAGTTGTTCACCCACACCCGGCCGGCTTGGATCTCGCGGCCCGCCTTGTAGGCGATGTTGCCGCTGCGCGCCCACACGCCCGCACCGAGGCCGTAGAGAGTGTCGTTGGCGATCTTGATGGCGTCGGCGTAGTCGTTGAACCCGGTCACCGACACGACGGGACCGAAGATCTCCTCCTGGAAGATCCGCATCTTGTTGTGACCCTCAAAGATCGTGGGCTGCATGTAGTAGCCGCCGGCAAGGTCACCGCTGAGCTCGGCCCGGCTGCCGCCGGTGACCACGCGCGCGCCTTCCTGCTTGCCGATGTCGATGTAGGACAGGATCTTCTCGAGCTGGTCGTTGCTGGCCTGCGCGCCGAGGGCGGTCTCGGTGTCCAGTGGATGGCCCTGCACGATGGCCTCGGTCCGTTTGGTGACGTCACCGAGGAACTGGTCGTAGATGCTGGCCTGGATCAGCCCGCGCGACGGGGAGGTGCACACCTCGCCCTGGTTGAAGGCGAACATGGTGAAACCTTCGAGCGCCTTGTCGTAGAAGGCGTCATCCGCTGCGGCCACGTCCTCGAAGAAGATGTTGGGGCTCTTGCCGCCCAGTTCCAGCGTGACCGGGATGAGGTTTTCGCTGGCGTACTGCATGATCAGGCGGCCGGTAGTGGTCTCGCCGGTGAACGCGATCTTGCGGATGCGGCTGCTAGAGGCGAGCGGCTTGCCCGCCTCGACGCCGAAGCCGTTGACGACGTTGAGCACGCCCGGGGGCAGCAGGTCGCCGATGATCGAGAGCAGCACGTGGATCGAGGCGGGCGTCTGCTCGGCGGGTTTGAGCACGACCGCGTTGCCGGCGGCGAGTGCGGGCGCGAGCTTCCACACCGCCATCAGGATCGGGAAATTCCACGGGATGATCTGGCCGACCACGCCGAGCGGCTCGTGGTAGTGGTAGGCGACCAGGCCGTCCCCGATGTCGGAGATGCCGCCCTCCTGCGCCCTGATCGCGCCCGCGAAGTAGCGGAAGTGATCGATGGCCAGCGGGATGTCCGCGGCCAGGGTCTCCCGGATCGGCTTGCCGTTATCCCAGCTCTCGGCGACCGCGAGAACCTCCAGGTTGGCCTGCATCCGGTCGGCGATCTGGTTGAGGATGACGGCACGCTCTGCGACCGGCGTGCGGCCCCACGCGGGCGCCGCGCCGTGAGCTGCATCCAGTGCCCGTTCGATGTCGGCGGCCGTGCCACGGGCGATCTCGGTGAACGCCTGCCCAGTGACCGGCGTCGGGTTCTCGAAGTATTGGCCAGTGGCCGGTGGCACGTATTCGCCACCAATGTAGTGGTCGTACCGGGATTCGAAGGACACCACGCTGCCGTCGGTGCCCGGTGCTGCATACCTGGTCATTGGAGAGGTCCTCCAGCATCGTTGATTGAAGTCGACTCGACGCTAGGGAGGTCGACGTTGCAGTCACGTTGCAGTGTGGTTTCGACGCGCGCATCATCGGGGAGGTGGACCTACGGGGTGACCCGGCGGTGGACGCGGTGTTGCTCGGCCGGGTCCATGACGCCGTACTGGCGGGCGACCGGTGCCCGGTCGGCCCGCGGACGCTGATCTCCGATTCGTGGCAACGGTCACTGGCCGCGCACGTCGACCCCGACCACGACGAGCCGCCGGTGGTCTACGACCACGACACCCTCGAGGGGCTCCGCACGGCGCACCCGCTCGGCGAGGTGTTGCCGCTGCTGCGGGCCATGCTGGTCAGCATCGCCGACGAGGCCGAGCACATGATGATCGTGACCGACGCTGATGGTCACATCCTGTGGCGCGAGGGCAAGACCGACGTGTGCCTGCGGGCCGACCGGGTGTTGCTCACCGAGGGGACGAAGTGGAGCGAGTCGGCCATCGGGACCAACGCGATGGGCACCGCACTCGCGCTCGGCAGGCCGGTGCAGATCCATTCCGCGGAGCATCTCGTGCGTACGTATCATGGGTGGACCTGCGCCGCGGCGCCGGTGGTCGACCCGGACAGCGGTGCGGTGGTCGGCACGATCGATGTGACCGGGCCGCAGTACACCCGTCACCCTGCGACGCTGGCCCTGGTCACGGCGGCGGCGCAGTTGGCGCAGGGCCAGCTTCGGGCGCGGATGACCGCCCGCGATGACGTCTTGTGCCGCGACAACATGGCGCACCTGCGCGGCTCCGGCGCGCTGTTGAGCGCGAGTGGACGGGTGATCGCGACAGAGTCCTGCGGCGCGCTTCCGCCCCGAGTGGACATCACGGCGCCCGACGGTCTGGTCAGATTGCCCGATGGGCGCGAGGCGACAGTCGAGCCGCTGGCCGCGGGGTTCTTGCTGCGGGTGGCAGGCCGGCAGCGCACCCGGACGCCGAAGCTCTCGCTGGCGTTTCTCGGTGCGACGCACCCGGTCGCCATGCTCGACGGCCGCACGCTGCCGCTGAGCCTGCGGCACGCCGAAATCCTCACGGTGCTGAGCCTGCACCGCCACGGCATGAGCGCCGAGGCGCTGGCGATCGCCCTCCACGGTGAGGCGGGCAATCCGGTAACCGCGCGAGCCGAGATGCACCGGCTGCGGGCCCAACTCAGCGACCGCGTCCTACACACCCGTCCCTACCGGCTGGGAGGGGACGTCGATGCGGACTTCCTCGCCGTTCCTCGGCTGCTGCACGCGGGCCGATTGGCTGAAGCGCTGGCCGCGTGGCGCGGCCCGCTACTACCCCGTTCCGACGCACCCGGCGTACGC
>JAICSB010000766.1 GCA_025937115.1 Pseudonocardiaceae bacterium
GCGACCTCGGCCACCGCCGGATCGACGTCCCCGGCCAGCCCAGCGTCGGTGCGGGTGATCCCTACGTCGACCACCGCGGCCCCCGGCTTGACCCTCTCCGGCGTGATCAGTCCGGGTCGTCCCGCCGCGGCGACCACGATGTCGGCGCGGGACACCTCAGCCGCGAGGTCCCGGGTACCGGTGTGACACAGCGTGACCGTGGCGTTCTCGCTGCGCCGGGTCAGCAGCAAACCCAGCGGACGACCGACGGTGATGCCGCGGCCCACAATGGTTACCCGCGAGCCGGCCAATGGTACGTCGAAGCGACGCAGCAACGCCACGATGCCGCGCGGAGTGCAGGGCAGCGGTCCCGGCTCACCGAGCACCAGCCGCCCCAGGTTCACCGGATGCAGACCGTCGGCATCCTTGCTCGGATCGACCCGCTCCAGCACTGCACCGGTGTCCAGCCCGGCGGGCAGCGGCAGCTGCACCAGGTAACCCGTACAGCATGGGTCCGCATTCAGCTCGTCGATCACCCCGAACAGCTCGTCGAGGGTGGTGGTCGCGGGCAGGTCGCGGCGGATCGAGGCGATGCCGACCTTCGCGCAGTCGTTGTGCTTTCCCCGCACGTAGGCATGCGAGCCGGGATCATCGCCGACGATGACGGTGCCGAGCCCAGGAGTGATTCCCTTGCCGCGCAGCGCAGCCACCCGGGTCCGCAGATCTGCGAAGAGTTCGTCCCGGGTTGCCTTGCCGTCCAGCAGCACCGCAGTCACGGGGGCATCCTTTCACCACCCGCGTTACCTCCCGAGATCCACCCGCAGGCCGTTCGCCGCGGCAAAGCGGATCGCGGTGTCCACGTCGATCCGGGCGCCGGTCAGCCGCGCCTGCACCAGAGCGTCCGCGTCCAGCCGGGCCCCGCGCAGGTCGGCGCCCTCCAGCCGCGCTCCTAACAGCCGAGCCCCGGTGAGATCCGCTCCGGACAGGTCAGCGCCTCGCAGGTCGGTCTGTACCAGGTTCGCCTCGGTGAGCTTGAGCCCGGCGAGCGTCACCTCCCGGAGATCGGCGTGGCCTAGGCCGGTGAGGCGCAGATCGACCTCGCGCAGCGTCCACGGCCGCAGCCGGCAGTCGCTGAGTGTGCTGCCCAGCAGGGAGCAGTGCTCCAGCATCGAGTCGGTCAGCGTGGTGCGCTGGAAGGTGCAGCTGTGAAAGGCCGTCGCACGGTGCTGCGAGGCGCCCAGGTCCGCGTTGGTGAAGTCGCAGTTGGTGAACCGGCAGCTACGGGTATGCAGCCCGCGCATATCAGCCTCGGTGAACCGGCAGCCGACGAAGCAGCGCCCCTCCCACTCCTGGTCGGCGAACACCGCGTCGGTGAAGTCGAGCCCAGTGAGGTCAGCCTCGACTAGCTCAGCCTCGACTAGGTGATCATCAGCGGTCTCGGGCATACCCGCTACCTTCTCAGGTGTCCCGCTTGCCCACCATGATCACGGTTTGTGTGTCGTAGACGACAAACCGTGTCGCCCAGGTCAGGTGAGTCGCCGGAGGGAGTTGCACCCTCCGGCGCTCGTTGAACCGTGCGTGACACTCTCGCGTCACACGGCTCCCGTCGCCCAGCCGACGGGGTGGGCACCGGCTTTCCAGTGGGCGAACAGGCCGGGGTACGCGC
>JAICSB010000498.1 GCA_025937115.1 Pseudonocardiaceae bacterium
CCTTCGTCGAGGCCGATGTTGACGAGCAGATCAGCAATTTCCTCGATGGTGACTGCTTCCATGATCCTCCGGTCCAGTCCTCGACGCTTGGCACCCGCGGAGGGCAGAATAACGCGGGCGCCGGGTGGCACGTTCCTGGCCGCCCCAGAAGAGAGCGGATACCCCGCGACATCGTCACCGACCGGACCCGCCAGCGACGCGGGCGCTGAGCGCCGCGCTCAACGGGTTCCCAACAGTCGCCGAAGCGCTGGAAGCCAGCGACGACGCTCGGCAGGAGAATACGACATGACCGCGAGCGTGACGACAGACCTTTCGATGGAGTGATCACTTGAAGGTTCTGGCGGACGACGGCGTTGAGCGTGCACTGGTCGTTGTTGCGCATCCTGATGACGCTGAATTTTGGGCGGGTGGCACCGTGGCGTGCTGGTCCGCCGCCGGGATCGTGGTGACCTACCTGGTTCTCACCGACGGCGACGCCGGTGGGTTCGACTCCGCAGTGCCGCGCGCGGACATCCCACGGATCCGACGCTCTGAACAGCAGGTAGCGGCGCGCATCCTCGGTGTCCGCGATATCAGGTTTCTGCGCCTCACGGAGGGCACTATCGTCCAGGGCATCGAGCTTCGCCGCCAGATCGTGCGGGTGATCCGCCAGGTGCGACCCCGAAGGCTGCTGACGTGGAGCCCGGAATGGAACTGGTCCCGGTTTCGCACGAGCTGCCACATCGACCACCGGGCGACCGGCGAAATCGCATTGACCGCCGCCTACCCCGACGCAGGCAACGCCTTCGCCCACCGCACACTGCTCGATCACGAGGCGCTGGAGCCGTGGACGGTGGAGGAGATCTGGCTGCTGAACGCAACAGCGCCCAACCACTTCGTCGACATCACGGACACCTTCGATCAGAAGATCGAAGCCCTTCGCGCCCACCGCAGTCAGACCGGCCACCGCGACCGACTAGCAACCGAGATGCGGGACCGGATCGAGCCGAACACCGCAGCCGCAGCCCTACCCGCAGGCCGTCTCGCCGAGGCTTTCCAGGTTGTGCGCAACAGATAAAAAACCGCCATTCGGCTCCGAATGGAGCGCTGGGCTCGCCGTAAAAGCCCATTCGGCTCCGAATGGCGGTCTGGGCGTGACGGGTCAGGTGGTGCGGCGGCGGCGCCAGGTGGATCAGGGACATCCCGGCCTGTTCGGCCAGCCCGGCCAAGGCGTCGGCAGCGTCGAGCTTGCGCTGGTTGTCCGGGTTGGACAGGTCGTAGCGAGCAGGTATGCGTTGGGAAGCGCCCGCTGCTGCGCCGTCCACTGCGCCTCGACGATCTGGTGCGCCGGGAAGGTCGAGGAGCCGAACGCCCGGATCTTGCCTTGGCGCTGCAGGTCGGTGAGGGGGGTCCCCTCGACGTCGGTGTCGGGATCCGGGCGGTGCACCTGGTAGAGATCGATCCAGTCGGTGCCCAGCCGCCGGAGGCTGTTGTCCCATCTGGGGCGTGGAACTTGGTCGCGAGGATCACGCCGTCACGGCGGCCGCCGGCCAGCGCTTTGCCGACGATGACCTCCGACTCACCCTGTGAGTAGACGTCGGCGGTGTCGATGAAGTTGATGCCGGCGTCCAGCGCGCGGTGGATGATTCCGATCGACGACGACTCAGCGGGCTGACTTGCATTCCGGTGCATCCAAGACTGCGGTAGTCCATCTGTCGAGCCTACGAGGCTCTCGGTAACCGAGGCTCGATCAGCTGCGCGATCCGCAATGCCTCAGGGCACGAGTCGATCCGATGACCGTCCGGGCTCAGCGTCGACGCCACGTGCACCACCAGCGATACCGAGCCGCCATCCATCAGCTGTTCGCAGTCGGTGCCGCCGTCCCGGTCTACCGCAAACGTCAGTCCAGCCCGGCCGTTCACCGCGTTCTCTGTGAAGGTGATGAACGACGGGCCACGCGGACGGGTCCGGTAGGACGCGACGGTTTCCTTATCGCGTTCAAGGCTGAATCTGATGGGCTTACCTACCCACTCGCAGCCGACCGAGCCGAACTGGTCCACCGTCTCGCGGGTGTCCGGCCGGACACCGAGTTGGCTCAGCTCGGCGTCGGTCAGAATGGTGCACATGTCGACCGTTCTCGCGTCGGCCACCACGCCCTGCGGTGCGCAGGCAACCCCGAGCATCCCCACCGCAGCCACCACCAACGCCGCACGCATCATCCCTCGCTGACCCTCCGGGTGCGCTGCGCCTCCCGAACTCCACCGTAGAGCTGTTGGGCCGAGCTTGAACAGCGCTGCTGTGGAGTTCGGGAGCCCCAGGGCTGCTTGATCGCCCGGCAGCGGAGGCTGAGGTGCTGCGTGTCGGGGGCATCGGTGCGATCATCGTCGGGACGAGGACGCCGATCAGGTGAGGTGCGGGGATGAACAGGCCGGTGAATCCACGAGACGGCGACCAGTACCGCCCGCCCGTGAGCTATGGCGAGAACCCTCCCGGCTATGGCAAAGGTCCAGGTTCTGGCGCGCCCCCGGCGCGGCCCCGCAACGGCTTCGGGATCGCCGCACTGGTCTTGGGGTTGCTCGCACTCGTGCTGTTCTGGACGATTGTCGGCGGCATCGTCTTCGGCATCCTGGCGTTGATCTTCGGGCTGCTCGGTCGGGCCCGAGCCAAGCGGGGCGAAGCGACCAACGGTGGCGTCTCACTGGCCGGAATCGTGCTCGGCGTCATCGGACTGCTTCTGACCATCGGGCTGATTGCGTTAGGAGCGTCACTGTGGAACTCGCCAGCCGGGCAGAATTACCAGCAGTGCCTTCAGCAGTCGGGTGGGGATCCGGCGAAGATGCAACAGTGTTTGTCGGAGTTAAACCCCCAGGTCGGGCACCGCTAAGCGGCCGCATCGCATCTCACGAAGCGCAGCTGCCGGTGGACACTTCGGCGTTTCGGCTCGGTGCGGCAGCGACGTCGTCGGCGATCTCGTCATCGGCGAGCACGAACCCGGTCTCGTCGTTGTCGACTGCCGCTCCGAACACCAAGCCGAGTACTTGGCCGGAGCCATCGAGCAGCGGACCACCGGAGTTCCCGCTGCGTACCACGGCGCGGACCGTGTAGACATTGCGGACCACGGTCGACGCG
>JAICSB010000560.1 GCA_025937115.1 Pseudonocardiaceae bacterium
CGGGCTACAGCAACGCCAACGGCTATCAGCCGTACTACTCGACCGCGGCGCCCGCAAGCGCGCCGGTCGGCACCCGCGGCTACGAGGTCGACACCGGGGCCATGACCGTCTGGACCGGCACCGCCTGGACGTTCATCTCCCCGCTGTTCATCGGCGAGGTCAGCAACAACGCGACCAACCGGACCTCGACGACGAGCGAGGGGATCGGCGCGGCGGTCACGTTCACCTCGCCCGGCACTCACGCGCGGTACAAGGCCACCTGGCTCGGTGCGTTGCAGTCGACGGTGGGCGGGGACATCGGCCGTATCCGCATCCGCCACCAGTCGGGCGCGTCGCTCACCTCGGCGGGCACCCAGGACCGCATCCGCACCTACGTGGCCACGACCACGGGGCAGTTGTTCACACTGGTCGCACACGTGACCGGCCTCGCCGCCGGGCAATGGACGATGGGCGGCACCATTCAGCGGATCACCGGCACCGGGACGAACCAGGTCAACGGCAACGCCACCGACGACGAGTACCTGCTGATCGAGCGGATCGGCTGACGTGAACGACCTCAACTTCCGGGTGCTGGCCTGCAACTCGCTCGACGGGACGCGGCTCGGCTACCTGGACCTGCAGGACCTCGTGTTCAACGACCCGCTGGCCGGCATCGGGACGCTGACCGGCAACGCCGTACTCTCGCCGGCCCAGGACGTCGACAGGTTGGAGTTGCTCACCCGCTGCGACGAGGTGGCGCTCTACGTGGTCAGCGACGGCGGGGTGTACTGGTGGGCCGGCGTGGTCAAGGCCCGCCCGTGGGATCCGGTCAACCGGCTGCGCCAGGTCGCGGCGACCGCCTGGAAGGGCTGGCTGGCGACCCGCTTCATCGGGCCGAACGCGGCCGTCAACCCCGTGACTGACGTCGTATACGGCTACACCGCCACCGATCAGCTCACCATCGCGCAGAACATCATCGGCTTCGCCACCGCCGACACGGGCTGCCCGACGATCGCGGTCGGCGGGGAGACCTCGGGCGTGGTCCGCGACCTCAACTGGCTCGGCAGCGACTTCCGGTACGCCGCCGACCTCATCGACTCGATGGCCTCGCGCTCGGGCGGATTCGACTGGGCGATCCAGGCCAGCCAGGACGCGGTCACCCATCGGCCCGTGCTGCGCTTCGTGCCGTACTACCCGCAGCGCGGCAACCAGTCCGTCGCGCTGACCTTCCGCAAGGTGCCCAACGGCGGCAACATCATCGTGGACTCGCCCGTCGACGACTCGTCGACGGAGCGGCGCACGCGGGTGTGGACCACGGGCAAGGGCTCGCCGCCGGACCGCAAGATGGCCTACGACGAAGACCCCGACGTGGACGCGGAGTTGACCTTACTCACGGAGACGGTGACCAACTACTCATCGGTGGACACGATCGCCACCCTCGCGACCAACGCGCGGGCCGAGCGCAACTTCCGCGGCGTGCCGACCAACACCATGAGCATCAAGGCACTGTTCCACGACCTCGACCCGACCCTGTACGACACGGGCGACCGGATCCAGCTGGTCTACTCCGACGAGGGCCTGTCGCTGTCGCTGCCCTCGGTGCGGATCATCGACCGCCAGATGCACGTCAACCCGGCCGACGGGGCGCCCTATGCGGTGATCACGCTGGACCTTTCGGACACCGAGCTCCCGGACAACACGGCGGAGGTCTGAGGTGGGCGTCCCGTGGGACGGCCGGACCGAGATGGAGCGGCTGGCCAAGCGGATCAAAGAGCTGGAGGACCAACAACGCGCGCAGGCCGCCCAGGGGACACACCTGCCGTTCGTGGACGCCGACCCTAACGTGGCCTACGGCAACATCTGGATGATGAACGACAACCGGATCCGGATCCGGAAGCCGGACGGGACGATCCGCGAGATCATCACGACCGCGCCTGCGGGTTCGACGACCGGCGTCGCCCTGCCCGCCGTGCCGGCGCAACCGCGTAGCCACTTGGACGTCTGGACCGCGGCGTGGTCGCAGACCTACCGCGGCAACGGGGCTCAGCGGCCGGAGGACGCGCTGCACGTCGGGGCGCCCGGATCGGGTGACTCCTACAACGGCAACCAGACCGCCCTGATCGGGTGGCCGTACGCGACGATCGTGACCGCGCTGTCCGGCGCCACGATCACCAGCGTGGAGATCTTCCTCTACGCCACGCACTGCTACTGGAACTCGGGCAGCACGATGAGCGTGGCCTCACAGATCAACACCGCCGCACCGGGCTCGCTGTCCGGGATCAACACGGGCGCCATCAACAACGTGCACGTCAAGGGATCCGACCAGGGCGGGGAGTCGGACGCGGCGCGGTGGAAGCGGGTCAGCAACCAGTTCGGCGCTCGCCTGCGCGACGGCACCTCGCGCGGGGTGGCCCTGATCGCGCCGAGCACGAACCCGTCCTACTACTCGATCCTGGGCGGCGTGGGCGCAGGGCCCGCCCCCAAGATCAGAATAGGCTACGTAAAGTAGCGGATCCCGACTGGGGTTCTCGGTCGGCGGCCGGGTGTACGACCCGACCGACCGACCTCCCACATCCCGAGCCCTGTGGCTGCGGAGAGAGGGCATTGCCTGACGTGGTAACCATGCGCGCGCTGACGCTGAGCGTACGCTCAGGCCATGGCGATCGAGGGTGTCGACTACTCCGACGCGCGACCGAGCCCGGCGGGGCTGTGGGCGGCCGGCAAACGGTTCGTGGTGCGCTACGGCGGGCCGGGCGGATC
>JAICSB010000112.1 GCA_025937115.1 Pseudonocardiaceae bacterium
AAACCGTCGAAGACCACCTGCGCGATCTGTGCGACCAATGTCTTCTGCGCGTAGCCCTGCGGTGCGCCGATCAGTTGCCGCGCCGGATCATCGGCCATCTTCACCCCGGTGAGCTGGGCCAGCGCGATCAGACCCATCAGCATGGTCACCGAGATGCTTCCGAGCAGCAGCAGGGTGGTGGCCGCGTTGCGGGACTTCGGCTTCTGGAAAGCCGGCACGCCGTTGCTGATCGCCTCCACGCCGGTGAGCGCGGCGCAGCCGGAGGAGAACGCCCGCAGCACGAGGAACACCAGCGCAACGCCGACGAGTTGGTTGCCCTCCCCCCGCAACCCGAAACTCGCTGACTCCGCGCGGAGGGGCTCACCGAGCAGCAGCACCCGAATCAACCCCCAGGCGAGCATCACAATGATGCCGATCATGAAGGCATAGGTGGGAATGGCGAACGCCGTGCCGGATTCCCGGATCCCCCGCAGGTTGGCCGCGGTCAACACGATGATTGCGGCCACCGCGAAGGCCACCTTGTGGGTAGCGACGAAGGGCAGCGCCGAGCCGATGTTCGACGCCGCCGAGGAGATCGACACCGCGACCGTGAGGACATAATCCACCAGCAACGCGCTGGCCACCACAAGCCCCGCGGTACCGCCCAGGTTCACCGTCGCGACTTCGTAGTCCCCGCCGCCCGACGGGTACGCCCGGACGTTCTGCCGATAGCTGGTGACCACGACCAGCATGACCACCGCGACCGTGAGCCCGACCCACGATGCGAACGAATATGCCGAAATCCCTGCGACCGACAAGACGAGGAAGAGCTCTTCGGGGGCGTAGGCGACCGACGACAGCGCATCCGACGCGAAGACCGGCAACGCGATGCGCTTGGGCAGTAGTGTGTGGGCCAGGCGTTCGCTACTAAACGGCCTGCCGACAAGAATCCGTTTGACCGCCGTCGCGAGCTTCGACACCCGCAAAGCCTACGGCCGAGCGGCAGCCCGGCGGAGGATGGCAGTGGCATCGGCGATACGGTTTTCGGAGAGCACCTTTTGGCACCCACCGACCCGGGAGTGACCGCGTGCATGTCGTGATCATGGGTTGTGGCCGGGTGGGCGCTGCGCTGGCCATGGCCCTGGAACGGCTCGGCCACGATCTGTCGGTGATCGACCAGAATCAGCAGGCGTTCCGCAGGCTCGGCGCTGACTTCCACGGCCAGCAGATTCGCGGTATCGGCTTTGATCGCCAAGTGCTCACCGAGGCCGGAACCGAGCGCGCTGGTGCGTTCGCCGCAGTGTCCAATGGCGACAACTCCAACATCATCGCTGCTCGGGTCGCCCGGGAGACCTTCGGCGTGAACCATGTCGTCGCGAGGATTTATGACCCGAAAAGGGCCGCGGTCTACGAACGACTTGGTATTCCGACCGTGGCCACCGTGCCGTGGACTACTGATCGGTTCCTGCGAATGCTGCTGCCCGACGGCGTGGCGGCTGCGTGGCGTGATCCGTCGGGCACGGTGGCGGTGCTGCAGCTACCGCTACACGAGGGATGGGCCGGACGCACCGTAGGTGACCTGGAGGAACACATCGGCGCGCGGATCGCATTCATCGTCCGATTCGGGACCGGGGTGTTGCCCAGCCACAACACCGTGGTGCAGGCCGAAGACCAGGTGTACGCCGCCGCTGTCTCCGGCACCGTCACCGATGTCACCACCGCGGCAGCTACCGTGCCGCTCAACGACTAACTCCTCGAGCTGACCTTGGGAGCCGCCATGCGCGTGACCATCGCCGGAGCGGGTGCGGTGGGCCGGTCCATCGCGACTGAGCTGCTCGAGTTCGGCCACCAGGTGATGCTCATCGAACGAGATGCTGATCAGTTTGATCCGCACGAGGTGGAGGGCGCCGAATGGGTCCTCGCCGATGCCTGCGAACTGGCCTCGCTGGAGGAGGCCGGGCTGGAACACTCCGATGTGGTGATCGCGGCGACCGGCAACGACAAGGTCAACTTGGTTGTCTCGCTACTGGCCAAGACGGAGTTCGCGGTACGTCGGGTGGTGGCCCGGGTCAACGACCCGCGAAACGAATGGCTGTTCACCGAGGCCTGGGGCGTGGATGTCTCGGTATCTACGCCGCGGATGCTCGCCGCAATGGTCGAGGAAGCGGTCTCCGTCGGCGACCTCGTGCGGCTGATGACCTTGCGGCAAGGGCAGGCGAACCTCGTCGAGGTCACGCTGCCCGCGGACACCCCGCTGGCCGGACTGCCGGTACGACAGCTGCAGTTACCCGTCGACGCCGCGCTGGTCACCATCCTGCGTGGCGGCAGGGTGATCGTTCCGCAGGGCGACGATCCCCTCGAGGGCGGGGACGAGCTGCTTTTCGTCGCTGTGGCGGAAGTGGAACCCGATGTCCGGGCGGCGCTAAATCGTCGCCAGAGCTAGCTGGTCGCCGCCGTGACTCGGACGGCACGCCGGATCGCCCAGATGGTCACCAATGCGGCCACCGCAGTCAGCGGCAGGCCCATCGCCAGCCGGGCCACCCCGAGCCAATCGGTCTCTTGCACGTTGTACAGGTAGTGCTGAACCCCGAAACGGGCCAGCAAGAACACCGCCCAGACCACGGTCGCCACGTCGAAGCCGGACCGGGCGCGGCGGTCGGTTCGCCAGCCGAAGCTTGAGCCGTTGAGCGCTGACCACAGCACGCCGACCAACGGACGGCGCACCACCACCGACAACGCCAGCACCAGTCCCGCCACCAGGCTGTACCAGATGCCGTAGAGGAAAAAACCCCGTGCTTCCCCAGTGCGGTAGGCGATGAAGGCACACACAGCTACCCCGAGGATCCCGGAGACGGCCGGCTGAAGTGGCTCCCGGCGGATCAGCCGCCACACTCCGACCGCGACCGCGACCGCCAACGAAGCCCAGATCGCCGCTTGCAAGCCGGCAAGTGGATTTACCGCGACGAAGGCCACTGCAGGCATGGCCGAGGACACCAGACCCCCGACACCGCCCATCTGCTCCAGCAAGGTCGGAGTGCGCCGCTCGGAGGGCGGGGGCTCTGGCACGGACTGACTCATGAACTCCGCTGCAGCTCGTAGTAGGGGTTGTAGAGAACCTTGCGGCCGTCTCGGACGGCGATCCGGCCTGAGGCCTTGACGGTCCTTCCCGGTTCGATGCCAGGAATCCGCCGCCGTCCCATCCAGACCAAGGTAATCGCCTCCGAGCCATCGAACAGCTCGGCCTCCAGAGTAGCCGCCGCCGCTCGAGGGCAGTGCTCCACGCTGCGCAGCCGGCCCAGAACGGTGACCGCCTGGCCGGAACAGCATTCACTGGCGCGCCGCGCGCCGGCCCGCTCCACACAGCGCGACAGGTCCTCGGCGTCCAGTTCGGAAGTCTCGCTGGTGAGCTTGCGGACGAGTCGCCGCCAGTAGCCGGGAGCCGCATCGGTCATGTCGACCTCCGGACTGCGATCGCGGGTACCTCGACGGACCCGCTTCAACACCAGCGTAACCCGATCGCAACCTGATTCGCTTGACCACAGCCGATGTCGCCCATCTGTGGTTCCCGCTTCTCGAGGGGATGTCTCAGGGTGGTCCCTCAGCCGCCATCGGCCGCAGCGTTGACCAGCTCGGCGGTCGCCTGCTTGAGTTGCTCGCCCAGTGGTCCGGGCAGTTGCAGCGGCAACGGGCTACGTACCGGCAGCGCTTCAGAACCCCGGACCACCACGGTATGCCGGACCAGATCACGCAGCAGCGCGATCCGAGCCTCGGAATGCTCGGCGGTGCCCACAGCGACACCGCGGAGCATCCACCGTGGGCCGTCCACCGCCAGGAACCGCAACACCCCCTGGTCGGTCACCGCCTCAATCTCCTGTCCCCACTCGCCGGTGACCCGCCCGACCCGGCCACCATCAGCTCGCAGTCTGGCCACCAGCTCGGGGGCAACCTCGCGCCACAACCCGCCGCTGCGGGGAGCGGCGAACGCGGTGATGGTGAACTGACCGACGCCGGTGATCAAGTGCACTGCTCGCACCGGACCGGACCTGTCCACCTCGACCTGAAGTTGCGCGCCGTCTGGCATAGGCAACCGCAGTGAGCCGAGATCGAGCCTGATCCACCCGTCATCGGGCGCCTCGTCCGCGTCGTAGGGTCCAAACCCCAACCCCCCCTCCACGATGCTTTCAGTAGCACTGTGCGGAACTTGGTCGGGCGCCTCAACACCATCCGGTGGCGGTGTCGGGTCTTGGGGTCTGCTGCGACGTCCGAACACTGCTAGCACTCTCCCTGCTGTGTGGTCCCGCCTAGCTGGCAGGTCCCCGTTGAGCCGTAACCGTTCGTTCCCCGCAGGGACTGCGGTAGCGCGGTCACCTCACGAAACGCGGCGCGCTCCACCCGCTGCACGACCAGTTGCGCGATCCGGTCCATCCTGCGCAGCACCGCAGGCTCGCGCAGGTCATGGTTGACCAGGCAGACCCGCAGCTCCCCCCGATAGCCGGCGTCGATGGTGCCCGGCGAGTTGATTACCGCCAATCCCGCCTGCGCCGCCAACCCGGAACGAGGGTGAACGAACGCCGCATAACCACTGGGCAGGGCTATCGCGATGCCGGTGCCCACCACGGTTCGCTCACCAGGGGGCAGGACCACGTCGCGGGTGGTGACCAGATCGGCTCCGGCGTCGCCGATGTGTGCGTATTGGGGCACCGGCACCTCAGGATCCAGCCGGGTCAGCAGGACTTCGAGCGGAGGCGGGGACACGGCGCGCGAGACTACCCTCAGCCTGGTGTCCGATCGTGAAGCCCCCGGCCAGCACTCGTCCGACGCCGCGCCGGTCTTCGATGAGCGTCTCGCCGTACCACTGTGGTGGTGGCCGCTGGGTTTCGGCGTGGCGACGCTGCTAGCGGCTGAGGTCCATATGGGATACCCGGGGGTACGCGCCTGGCTGCCATACCTGTTGACAGTGCCGCTGACCTGCGTCGTGCTGTTGCGGATGGGTCGGCACCGGGTTGCGCTGCAGGGCGATGAGCTGCGGGTAGGCCCGGCGCACGTCCCGGTCCGCCAGCTAGGACAGGTCCAGGTGATTCCCCCGGACGCCAAACGGCGCGTGCTGGGTCCGGACCTGGATCCGGCAGCGTTCGTGCTGCACACCGGGTGGGTCGGCCCGGTGTTGCGAGTCATGCTCACCGATCCAGCCGATCCCACCCCGTACTGGGTCTTCAGCGTCCGCCACGCTGAGCAGCTCGCTGCGTTGCTTCGGACCCACACTGACGAGGTGCCCCATGGCAACCCTGGGCCACGCTCGCCTAGCCGGTAACAGGCAATGCACAGGACAAACTGTTCAAGCCGCGCAATCCCGGCACACCATCCGCCCGTTGCGTTGTTCGGCCAGCCTGCTGCGGTGATGGACGAGGAAGCAGCTCGAGCAGGTGAACTCATCGGCCTGCTTGGGCAGCACTCGAACGATCAGCTCCTCGCCGGACAGGTCGGCGCCGGGCAACTCGAAGTTCTCCGCGGACTCCGACTCGTCGACGTCAACCGCACCCGACTGGGCCTCGTTCCGTCTCGCCTTGAGCTCGTCTAGCGAGTCCTCGACAAGCTCATCCGCCTCGCTCCGCCGCGGAGCGTCGTAGTCGGTAGCCATGATTCCCACCCCTGAGTTGTACGGGTCATGCCGCAGCACAAACGCATAAGCACGCTAATTTGTGCCCGAGACGTCGGTCACACTTCGACGCATCGGGCACGGTGCTGGCGCGCGCCTCAACCGTGAGCCCCTCTGCGGCGCCAGAGCGGCGAGAGAATAGCTCGCCAACCGGTGCAATGCGCGCATTTCCCCGGCGTGTCCCGTCGGTTTCACGTCGGTGTCGCCGCTCGCCTCGCCGCCAACTGGGCGAACCGGACCCGGACACGCCGCAATGGGCTGCGCTGATCCCGCCCTACATCTACCCTCAAATGCAGGGGCTGGCCAGGTCAAGGGCCAGGGAGGGCGGGGCCGTGGCTGCGGTGGACTCGTCAAGCGGGCGGAAGCAGGGCTTCCGCACTCGCAGGCCGATGCGCGCACTGCTGCTCGTGGTGATTCTCAGCAGCGCGGCTGGGTTTGTCTGGCTCAACGTGCTGCATCAGACTGAGAACGGCTGCCCGATGCCTGCAGCAATCGGCCAGCGACTCCCCACCGACGGCCTGGATGCAGTGTCACCTGCGCCGCCCCAGTTCACCCGAGTGCGAGTGCTCAACGCCAATGGCAGGCTCGGCGAGGCGACCATCGTCGACAGCGCGCTGGCTCATCTGGGGTTCGCCTCCACCAGTCCCGCCAACGATCCGCTGCATCCCGACCTGGATCTACGCTGCTACGGCGAGATCCGCTTCGGCGCCGCTGGACAGGCCGCGGCGCGGACGTTGAGCCTGGCGGTGCCCTGCGCCGAGCTCGTCCGCGATGTCCGGCCCGACTCGGACGTCGACCTGGCTCTGGGTACCAGATTCGCCCTTCGACCCAACGACGCGGCCCGCACCGCCCTACTGGACTCGGCCGGCCTCGGCTGGCTCAGGCAAGTTGTGCCGCCCCATGGCGGCCTGGCCGCTCAGGCCGGACCGCCCGACACGGCCAGCATTCAGCCAGCGGTTCCCGTGGTCGATCCCAGCCTCCTGCGCCGGGCACGTCAGGTGACGTGCTGACGGCCTCAGACTGCGTCAGCGCCGCACTGCGCCATCAGCTCCGCCAGCGAGTCAACGATCCCCGGCGTCGCCGCCAGGAGGAAGTCTGATCCGCGCGGCGGCAACCGGACCACCGCGCCCGCCTCGGCCGCGATCAGCGCACCGGCCGCCCAGTCCCAGCGGTGCAGGCCGTGCTCGGCGAAACCGTCCAACCATCCGGACGCGACGGAGCACAGATCCAAGGCAGCCGATCCCGCTCGACGTAGATCCCGGATCTTCGGCAGCATGCCGGAAACCATGGCGGCCTGCCGAGCCCGTCGCTCCGGCCGGTAGGAAAAGCCGGTGCCGATCAGCGACAGCTCCAGCTGGGTAGCCCCGCTGACCCGCAGTGCTACCCCATCGCAGTGCGCCCCGCCGCCTCGCGCTGCGCTCCACAGCCGACCAGCAGCGGGCTGTCCCACCGCCGCGGCCACCGACTGCCCGTCACGCTGGACCGCTACCGAGACCGAATACCAGGGCAGCCCGTAGAGGTAGTTCACCGTGCCGTCGATGGGGTCGACAACCCAGCACAGGCCGCCCGTCGTCGACCCCTCGCCGCCCTCCTCCTCGCCCAGCACCGGCTCACCGGGACGCCACTGCGCGAGCAGCCGCCGGGCCAACCGCTCGGCCGCCTTATCTGCGGCGGTGACCACGTCGGTATCGCTGGTCTTGGTCTGCACCTGATCGGCTCCCGCGAGCCGCATCCGCATCACCAGGTCGCCGACCTGTTGGGTTACCGCCACGGCGGTGGACCGCAACTGCTCGACATCGTCGGTTCGAACGCTCGACACCGAGCCATCCGACCACACCTCGGCAGGGAGGTTCGGGCTAGGGTCAGATCCGACCGGCGGCCCTTGCGGCGGGCGATCAGGAGAGGACGCGGATGGCCAGGACACCCGGGTTCGGGGTGGACATCGGCGGGTCCGGCATCAAAGGATGCACGGTGGATCTGCGCAGCGGGTCGCTGGCGGACCAGCGAGTCCGCGTTCCCACTCCTGCGCCTGCGACGCCGACCGCGGTGGCGGAGCTGGTCGCCGTCATCACCAGCGAGTTCGGCTGGCACGGCCCGATGGGAGTCACGCTGCCCAGTGTGCTCAAGCGCGGCATCGCGCTTACTGCAGCGCATTTAGACCCCGCTTGGAAGGGCTTAGCTGCGGACAAGCTGTTCTCCGAGTACTGCCGAGTGCCAGTCGTCGTGCTCAACGATGCCGACGCGGCAGGGCTGGCCGAGATGCGATTCGGTGCCGGCCGCGACCAGGACGGAGTGGTCGTGCTGCTCACGTTCGGAACCGGCATCGGCAGCGCGCTGTTCGTCGATGGAGAGCTGGTGCCCAACACCGAGCTGGGCCACCTGGAGGTCGATGGCGCCGATGCCGAGATCCGAGCCGCCGCCGCAGCCCGGGACGACGAAGAACTGTCGTGGGCGGACTGGGCCGTCCGAGTGTCACGCTACCTGCAGGTACTGGAAGATCTGATGTGGCCGGACCTCATCATCGCGGGCGGCGGGGTAAGCAAGAAGGCCGACAAATGGTTGTCGCTGCTGGAGTGCCGGACCCCCGTGGTAGCGGCCGCGTTGCGCAACGATGCCGGCATCGTCGGTGCGGCAGCAGCCGCCGCGGAGGGACGTGTGCGATAATCACGTCGGCGCGCGCTCCGGTGCGCGATGGGCGTCATTACAATGCAGAGTCGTACACTGGAACGCGGCACCGTCCCCGAGCACCCTGGATCGCACCGCCGGAATCCGGCAAGCCGCCGTGATTGCCGGCACTGGCTCCAGCGGCGGGCTCGCCGACGGGGGCCCGATTCCCGCACCGCGCCCGAACACCGACTTTTCCGAAAGGCCGTCCGTGGCAGCCGCAGAACCCGCATCCCATCGCGCCGCAGCCTCGAACTCCGCAGCCTCGAACGCCGCTGCGCCGAATGCCGCAGCGATGAACTCGACAGCGTTGAGCTCCACTGCCTCGCGTTCCGGGACTGATAAGAAACCCGCCGCCCGCAACGGCGTCGCACGCACCCGCGCGAAAGCCACCAGCAGCACCACCAAGCCTGGTACCAAGGCCGCCACAGCGGCTAAACCCCCGGCCAGCGCAGCGGGGGCCCCCGACAGCGGCTCCCCAGGCGTCCCCCCGGGAGTCGAGCCCGGGGCCGACATCGAGAATGGCCCCGCTGCCGAGGATCTCGCCGACGTCGAGGTCGAGGTCGAAGAGATCACCGTGGACGCTGAGGAGCCGGAGGCGCCCAGCGGCCCCGGTTCGGAGGACTTCGTCTGGGACGAGGAGGAGTCCGAGGCGCTGCGCCAAGCCCGCAAGGACGCCGAACTCACCGCCTCGGCCGATTCAGTACGCGCATATCTCAAGCAAATCGGCAAGGTCGCCCTGCTCAACGCCGAGGAGGAGGTGGAGCTCGCCAAGCGCATCGAGGCCGGGCTCTACGCCGCCGAGCGAGTGCGCAGGGCCGAGGACGTCACCGAAAAGCTTTCACCGCAGCTGCGCCGGGATCTGCGTTGGATTGTCAGAGACGGCGAGCGCGCCAAGA
>JAICSB010000715.1 GCA_025937115.1 Pseudonocardiaceae bacterium
CGGGGCGGGCGTAACCGGCCAGCGCCAGGGTGAGATCAAAATCACCAAGCAGGGTACGCAGCACGTGGGTCACCCCGCGTTGTCCGGCCAGCCCGAGCCCGTAAACCCACGGCCGCCCGAGCAGCACGGCCTGCGCACCCAGCGCCAGCGCGATCAGCACGTCGGCGCCGCACCGGATACCGGAGTCCAGCAGCACCGGGGCCCGCCCGCCGACGGCGGCTACCACGTCGGGCAGGCAGTCCAACGCCGCCCGGGCGCCGTCGACCTGCCGGCCGCCGTGATTGGACACCACCAGGGCGTCGACGCCGTGGTCGAGCGCGGTCCGGGCGTCGTCGGGGTGGCAGATCCCTTTGATCAGCACCGGCAACCGGGTCCACTGGCGCAGCAGCGCCAGATCCGACCAGCTCAGGGCCGGATTGCCGAACACCTCCGTCCAGGCCTGCACGGCCAGCTGCATAGCCTGTGCCGACTCCTCCGGTGGCGGGTCCAGCCGGGCCCGGAACACCGGATCGGACAGGTAGTTCGCGATGCCCTTGGCCTGCAGGAACGGCAGCTGCGCCAACGCCAGGTCCCGCGGACGCCACCCCAGCGACCAGGTGTCCACGGTGAGCACGATCGCCTGGTATCCGGCCGCCTCGGCGCGGCGGACCAGGGACTCGGCCAGCTCCGGGTCCCGCGGCCAGTACAGCTGAAACCACCGTGCCGCATCCGGCGCCGCGGCGGCGACGTCCTCCAACGCGGTCGACGACGCGGTGGACAGCACGCTGGTCAGTCCCAGGGCGGCGGCAGCGCGAGTGACCGCGAGATCAGCGTCGGGATGCACCAGGCCGAGCACCCCCACCGGTGCGGTGAGCACCGGCGCCGTCATCGGAGTGCCCAATATCGTGGTGGACAGATCGCGCGCACTGACACCGCGCAGCATCCGCGGCACGATCCGCCACCGGGTGAACGCCGCACGGTTGGCGGCGATGGTGCGCTCAGTGGATGCCCCACCGGCGACATAGCTGAACGCCTCGGCCGGCAATACCTCCCGCGCCGCGCCCTCCAGCCCGTCTGCGGTCATCGGCAGCTCCGGCCGCTGCCCGGTCAGGCCAGCCCGGTAGATCTCGTTCGCCAGGTCACCGAAATACGCCATACCGGGACAATATACGGTGACCCCCGGCCAAGGCCGCCACTTTGGCGCGACTACACTAAGTGGACTGACATAAGAAAGTCAGAGGAAGCTGAGAGTACTGATGGCGACGACGGACACACCGCAAGAATTCGATCCGCACGCTATTGATGCGTACTGGACACAGGTGTGGGATAAAGAGCAGTCCTGGGTGGTGGACAATAACGCCGACGCGGCGAACTCAGTCTATGTCCTTGAAATGCTTCCCTACACCAGCGGTGAACCCCACGTCGGTCACCTCAAGAACTACGCAGTCGGCGACGCCATCGCGCACTTCATGCGTAGGCAGGGCAAGCGGGTGCTCCATCCCATGGGCTTCGACGCCTTCGGGCTGCCCGCTGAGAATCATGCCATCCGTACCGGCAAGCATCCCCGGGTGTCGACCGATGAGTCGATCGCGTCTTTCCGTGAACAGTTCAAGCAGTGGGGCATCTCAATCGACTGGACCCGGGAGATCAGCACCCACGAACCGGGCTACTACCGCTGGACACAGTGGATCTTCCTGCAGCTCTACAAGGCGGGGCTGGCCTACCGGAAGCGGTCCGCGGTCAACTGGTGTCCCAAGGACGCGACGGTGCTGGCCAACGAGCAGGTCGTCGACGGCCGCTGTGAGCGCTGCGGCACGTTGGTCGAGTCGAAGAACCTGGAGCAGTGGTTCTTCAAGATCACTGACTACGCGGATCGGCTGCTAGCCGATCTCGACGGTCTGGAGTGGC
>JAICSB010000722.1 GCA_025937115.1 Pseudonocardiaceae bacterium
CGGGGCGATCCGACCAAGCTGCTCCTCGCGGCCGGCCTGCTGCTGCCGGTCAACTATGCGCTTGAGCTGCCCAGGGAGGTAGCGGTCGCCGCGTGGCTAGCCGAACGCGAACTCACGCTGACCGGACGGCCATCTTTTCCGTTGGCCGGTGCCGACGATGTAGCGGTGCGCCGGGCTGCCCAGGCCGCGGCGCAGGAGGCACTTCGAGGTGTGACGACCCTGCTCGACGCGGCCCGCACGGCGCCGGTCGCGGCACTGAAGAAGGGCGGGGTCGGGCCTCGGGAACGGGCGAGGCTGGCCAGGCGGCTGTCGATCCCCGAGGACATCCTCGTGTTGTGGATCGATCTGACCTACGCAGCCGGCCTCCTGGGTCGAGCTGACACCGGGTACGCGCCGACGCACCTTTATCCGGGATGGCGCGCTGCGGAACCAGGCCGGCAGTGGGCCATGCTGGTCGACGCATGGTTCTCGCTGGTGCACGCGCCGACCAGCCGGGAAATCCAGGGCGACCGCGAAGTCCCGCCCCCGTTGCCACTCGGATCGGCCGCTGGGCTGCTGCGGCGCGCGATGCTGCTGGCCGCCCGTTCGAGTGTGTCGGTGCGCGCGGTGGGGGAGCAGATCGACTGGTTTTTCCCCTTGCACGGTTACGACGCTGGGCAGCGGGTGGCCAAGGTGGCTGCCGCCGTCCGGGAAGCTGAACTGCTCGGGGTGATCGCCAGTGACGTGGTGTCGGAACTCGGAGAGCACCTGCTGGCGGTGACCGGGTCCGCGCCGGCGGACGTGGTGGGCGAGCTGGCCCGGCGGTGCGCCGCGATGCTCCCTGAGACGCCGTGCAGCGTGATCTTGCAGTCGGATCTCACCGCGGTCGTTTCCGGTCAGCCCAGCGCCGCCGTGTCGCGGCTGCTGACCGACTCCGCTGTCGCCGAGACCCGCGGGGGCGCCGGAACCTGGCGCTTCACCCCGGCCACTGTCCGGGCGGCGCTCGACATCGGGTGGACCGCACATGAGCTGCTCACCGAACTGGCTGCCATCTCGGCCCGTCCGGTTCCCCAGCCACTGGAGTATCTGATCACCGACGCGTCCCGCCGGCACGGCCAGATTCGGCTGCGGGGGATGCGCTGCTGCGTCAGTGCCGATGAGACACTGATCACCGAGATACTGCACACTCGGTCGTTGGCCAAGCTGCACTTAAGCCGGCTCGCCCCTACCGTCCTAGCCAGCCCATCGGGCCTCGACGAAGTGCTGACCCGGCTACGCGAAGTCGGCTTGTCCCCGGTGGCCGAAGATGCTCACGGCACGGTGATCGTCGAAACCCGTCACGATCATGAGGCGTCGACGCCCGATCGCCCGATCATCACGAAATCGCGATCTGCGCTGTCCGCAGCCGAGCTGGCTCGGCTGCTGGCGGCCACTCCGTCGGGCCCGACCGCAGCGTCTAGCGTGGACTCGGACACCTTCGACCTTCTTGCGGAGCTCAACAATCACCTCGACGATGCCGAACTCGAACTGCTGTCCGATGCGGTGGACCACCACAACGACGTGCTCATCGTCTACCGCGACAAGAACGGCAGCTGCAGCAGCCGGGCAATCCGACCACACCAGCTCTACGGCAGGTGGCTCGACTCCTGGTGCCACCTCCGCAACGCCCAACGCGATTTCACCATCGCCAACATCGAGGCCGTTGCCCCGGCCCGTTGATTATGGCTATACCGTTGGCCGGGACGGATGAGAGGATTGCGATGGCTGACGAGGGGGAAACGAGCGCGGCCGTACCTGGGCGACCGCCGCGGCTCACGCACGAGGAGCTGCGACGGGCCCAGGCCCAGACTCTGGAGGCACC
>JAICSB010000368.1 GCA_025937115.1 Pseudonocardiaceae bacterium
CCGCAGCGCGTCCCACAGCTGCTCATCCGGCGCGTCCGGCGCCGCGAAACGCAGGTTGCCCGCGATGCTGTCGTGGAACAGATGCCCGTCCTGGGTCACTACACCCACCGTGTCCCGCAGTGTGGCGAAGGACAGGTCGCGGACGTCCACCCCGTTGAGCCGGATCGTTCCGGCGTCGACGTCGTAAAGCCGCGGTACCAGCGACGCGATGGTGGATTTGCCCGCGCCCGAGGAGCCGACCAGCGCCACCAGCTGTCCCGGTTCGGCGCGGAAATCCACTCCGTGGAGCACCTCGGCACCACCCCGCGCGTCCAACGTCGCCACCTCCTCCAACGAGGCCAGCGACACCTGGTCGGCCGACGGGTAGGAGAAGTGCACATCGTCGAACTCCACCGACACCGCACCGACCGGTACCTTCCGGGCATCCGGTCGTTCAGTGATCATCGGGCGGACGTCGAGCACCTCGAAAACCCGTTCGAAGGCGACCAACGCGGTCATCACGTCGACCCGGGCGTTGGCCAGCGCGGTCAGCGGCGAGTAGAGCCGGGTCAGGAGCAGCGCGAGGCTGACCACAGTCCCCGGTGCGATGTCGCCGCGTAGCGCCAGCCAGCCCCCGAGTCCGTACACCAGAGCCTGCGCCAGCCCGGAAACCGTAGTCAGGGCGGTGAGAAACACTCGCGCGGACATCGCGCTGCGGACACCGATGTCGCGTACCTGGGTGGCCCGGTAGCCGAATTCAGCGGCTTCGGTGTCCGGCCGTCCGAAGAGCTTGACCAGCGTGGCGCCCGGGGCGGAGAACCGCTCGGTCATCTGAGTGGTCATCGCAGCGTTGTGCGTCGATGCCTCCCGCCGCAGCTCGGCCATCCGCGCACCCATCCCCCGCGCCGGTATGACGAAGATCGGCAGCAACACCAACGCCAGCACGGTGACCTGCCATGACAGCGTCAGCATCACCGCCAGCGTGAGCACCAGCTGGATCGCGTTGGTGAGCACTCCGGACAGCGTGGAGGTCAGCGCGGTCTGCGCGCCTATCACATCGTTGTTGAGCCTGCTGACCAGCGCCCCGGTGCGGGTGCGAGTGAAGAACGCCACCGGCATCCGCTGCACGTGGTCGAACACCGCGCGGCGCAGGTCCAGGATCAGCCCCTCACCGATCCTTGAGGACTGCCAGCGCGACGCCAGACCGATCCCTGAGTCGATCACGGTCAAGAGCGCGATGAGCGCGGCCAGTCCGACGACCAACGCCGCACCCGCGTGCGTGACGATCCCGTCGACGACCCGTCCGGCCAGCACCGGAGTGGCGACGGCGAGGAACGCGGAGACTGTGCTCAACGTAAGGAAGATCAGCAGCGACGTGCGGTGCGGCTTGGCGAACTTGACGATCCGGCGCAACGTCCCCGGCGCGAGGGCGCGCGGTGTGCTGCCCTGGCGCATCGAGCTGTTCAGCAGACTCCATGAGTTGTCCATGAACCGTCCTCCGCTGCCGCGCGAACCGGTCGTCGCCTCCCTTGCAACGTTGTAAGCACTCCGTTGTTCCGCTTCCAGCCCTGGCCAGCCCGCAGTTCGCTTCGAAAATGGTGCATGACCACTTGCTGGGCTGAACGGTTGGCGTTAGTGTCTAACAAAAGTTAGTTGCTAACATGTGATGGGGTCTCTGATGGTTTCGGGCGAGGTGCTCATTGCCGGTGCCGGGCCTACCGGGCTCACGCTCGCGTGCGACCTGCTGGCCAGCGGCGTGGGCGTCCGGGTAGTCGACAAAGCGTCCGGGCCGTCGACGACGTCCCGGGCACTGGGGCTGATGCCGCGAGGTATCGAGGTGCTCGACCGAGCCGGCGCACTCGGTGACCTTGAGCAGCGGGCCAACCCGATCCGGCGGGTCGTCGTAGACCACGGCGGCCGCCAGGCTGCCCACCTGCGGCTGGGCCAGACAACGAAACTTGTCACGCGCCCCGGTCTGCTGATCTCCCAGGCAGAGATTGAGGGCAGCCTGCGGCGCCGTCTCGGTGAGCTTGGCGGTGCCGTCGAGTGGAGCCGGGAAGTGCTACACGCCAGCCAGGATGCCGACGGCTTGCGCGTGCAACTGACCGACGGGCGTACCGCGCGGTGCCACTGGATGGTCGGGTGCGACGGTGCACACAGCCGTGTCCGTAACGTGGCAGGCATCGGCTTCCCCGGTGTACAGATCATCGAGCGCTTCCTGCTCGCTGACGTCGTCGCCGAGCTGCCGGTGCCGCGCGACGCCGCCGCGGTGTGGCTGCATGGCACGGAGATGATGGGCGCCTTCCCGTTGCCTGGCAAGGATCTGTGGCGGCTGATGGCGCCCGTAACCGACGCCGCACGCGGCGATCTGAGCTCGTCGCAGGTGCTGGACCTGCTGGCGAGGCAACTGCACGAACGAAGCGGCTGTCCTGTCTCGGCCGTCCGCGGCGCGCAGTGGACCTCCACTTTCCGGATCCACCGACGGTTGGCGCATCGGTTCCGTCAGGGCCGGATGCTGCTGGCCGGCGATGCGGCCCACATCCACAGTCCCTTCGGCGGCCAGGGCATGAACACCGGCATCGGGGACGCGGAGAACCTGGCCTGGAAACTGGCCCTCGTCGTCCACGACCACGCCGATCCGGCGCTACTGGACAGCTACGAAGCCGAACGGCGCCCCATCGCCACTGAGGTGCTCCAGTCCACTAGCGCCTTGACCGCGATGGCCCTTGGCGACACCCGGCTGGCGAGGACTCTGCGGGACCATGTCTTCGTGCCTTCCCTGAACCTCCCGATCGTGCAACGGCTGGTCTGGGAGTCAGCGTCGCAGCTCAAGATCAGCTATCGGACCGGGCCATTGGCCAGGATCTCTCGCTGGTCGCTTCGCAGCGGTCCGCGACCGGGCGATCGCGTGCCCGACCAGCCTTGCCTGCGCCGCGACGGCAGCCCTACCCGGTTGCACGCAGAACTGGGTGCACGATGGGTGCTACTCATCCCATCCACCGCCTCGGCTCAGCAGGCGCAGACCTACAGTGACCGTGCCCGCGACCGACTCGGCGCCGGCACCGTGACCGTCCTGAAGTCACAGGCCGGACGCTTGGGGCAGGTGATGTTGGTTCGCCCAGATGCCCACGCGGGCAGCTGCGGCCTGTCGCCCACAGCGCTTGACGCTTGGCTCGCCGGCATCCTCGGCCGCGGTTCCATCACCGCGACGGTGGGCTCATGACGAATTCTCGGCCCCGCAGCGGTGGCTTGCGGGAACGCAAGAAGGCCGAAACCCGCAGCAGGATCCAAGAGCACGCGCTGCGACTGTTCCTGCGCCAAGGCTACGACGCCACCACCGTCCAGGAGATCGCCTCAGCCGCAGGCGTGTCCCACATGACGTTCTTCCGGCACTTCCCCACCAAGGAAGCGGTCGTCGAAAGCGACGACTACGACCCGCTCATCACTGAGCTGATCCGCCGTCGACCGCGCGACGAGGAACCGCTGATCGCCATCCACCGCGCACTGTCACAGGGTCTGGCCGCCGTCTACGACACTGACCAGGACGTCCTGCTCACTCGCACGAAGTTGGTCTTCAGCACACCGGCATTGCGGGCGCGCATGACCGACACCCAATACGCCACCGAACGCCTGTTCGCCGAGTCCCTCGCTGCCCGCGGTCACGCCGCCGGGGATCACCCGGAGATCACACTCGAACTTCGAGTCCAAGCGGCGGCCGCGCTAGCTGCAGTGACCGTCGCGCTCAGCGCGTGGGTGCAGTCCGACGGTGCCGACCAGCTGCCCACGCTGGTCGACCGCGCTTTCCACGCCCTGCGCCGACCGCCCTCGGGGCCATGACGACGCTGCGCCGGTCTACTTCTTCTTCGTGCGGGTAGCGCCGCCGCGACCACGCAGCGTGACACCGGACTCCGAGAGCACCCGGTGAACGAAGCCGTAAGACCGCCCGGTTGACTCCGCGAGCGCCCGAATGCTGGCGCCCTTCTCATACTTCTTTTTCAGCTCGGATGCGAGCTTGTCCCGGGCCACGCCGGTGATCCGGCTGCCCTTCTTCAGGTCGGCCACCTCGAAACGCCTTCCTTCCGACGCTAGATGGGCCGGTCACGGCCCTTGCGGCAATGATCGACCAGGTTAGCGATCTCCGCTA
>JAICSB010000762.1 GCA_025937115.1 Pseudonocardiaceae bacterium
CCGGCGCCGCGCAGCGGCGCCTTGGCCTCCCGCAAGGCGGTCTCCGACCCGTCCCACCGCCACTTGTAGAGGGCGGCGAGCTCGGGGGCCGGGTACTCTTCCCAGTCCATGAGGTCGGTGACCAGGCAGAACATCTCCGGGACGTCCTGGCCTTCCACGTCGGTGAAGTACTCGATGACGCGGACGGGGACGATGGCGCCGTCGCCGGACAGTTCCGCCCGGTAGGACCCGTCGGGCAGGATCTGCGAGGTCCGCTTCAGCGGGATGTCGCTCTTGAGCCTGATCAGCACGTGCGTGGACCTGACGAGGCGGGCGATCCGGGGGGCGCCGTGGTAGTTGCGGTCCATCAGCCAGATCCAGTCCGGGGAGGACAGGGCCGGGTAATCGCGCAGGGCCTCGTCCAGCAGCGACTGCTCGGCGGCTGCCTTCTCCGTCCCGGCGGGCCCGTGCGGGATCGCGAACACGGCCCGGCACGAGCAGCAGGTCACCGGCAAGGCCCTGGCCTGCGGGAACGGCGAGCTGTCGTCGCCGGTGCCGACCGATCCGAAGAACGCCCGGTTCGCGGGCGTGTCCGGCACCCGGATCAGCGTCCCGTCGACCGCGCCGGCCTTCAGCGGCCTGATCTTCCCGGCGGTGACGGCACCCGGGCAGCCTTCGCCCTGGTGGCTGCGCCAGGACGCGCCGAGCACGGCGTCCCTCAGCTCCTCCAGCGGCTCCGGGCTGAGGGCGTTCCGCCACTTCCCGGCCGCCCGCGCCGACGCCGGCCGCCACGGCCTCGACCACGGGACCAGGGCCAGGTCCCCGGCCAGCAAGGTGACCGCGTCCTGGGCCCGGGCACCCGGCACGAGCGTCATCAAGACGATCACCCGGATCATGAACGCCCTGGCCAGGAGCCTTTCCCGCTCGCCCTTCACGAACCGGCCGTCCAGCCTCGCGCCCTCCGCGGCACCGCTGACCGCGTCCGTCCCGGCCTCCAGCGGCCCGAGCGTCGCGTGGTGCACCGGGCTGCCCTTGGCCCGGACCTGCCCGTCCCGCTTCACCTGCGCCTCCGCGACCGCCACCACCTTGCAGGACACCACGGGACCGCCGGTGCCGACCGTCTTCGTGCCGCCGACGACCAGCGCGGACCGGTCCCCCTCGCCCGGCACCCGGCCGCTCTTCAGCGGCGACGCAACCAGCTCCAGCGGAACCGCGACGATCATCCCGGCCGAAACGGACACGGCACACGCCGGGACAGGGTAAGAAAGCACAGAGGCTCCCGTTGAGAAGTGGGACTTAGACACTCACACTTCTAGCGGGAGCCTCACCCGTCCCGCAGGGAACCTGCACAACAAGCCAGCAGCCAGGAACGATCACGCAAAGCGACTGACAACAGGACCAACCCTCAGCCGTTTCGCCTTAAAGCGCTGGCATTGACATATATCCCGCCGACCTACTACCTCGTATTAGCCCTGCCTCGTATTAGCCCTGCGGCGTGACCGTGAATACCAGCGGACCGCCGGGCACGGGCGGCGAATTCGGGTAACCGTAGGACGATGTCAACCCACCCGCGTCGGTGAGCTGGAACGCCACCGTGTAGGTGCCAGGCGGCAGGCCAACCGGAAGCGGGATCGAGGTGGTGACTGGCCCGGTTAGCGTGGCAATCACGCC
>JAICSB010000015.1 GCA_025937115.1 Pseudonocardiaceae bacterium
ACTTACCGTCCTGGAGATTTCGTTATCGGATCAAAGCAGATCGGGCAGCCGACCTCTTAGGACTGCGACACGCCGTTGTTGGCGGCCATAGGTTCCGCCGGCGACGGCTCGGCTTCCTGTTCGCCAACGTTGGTCGAGGCAAGGGTGATAGAGGCAGGCGTGATAGAAACAGGGCTGCCGGCGACAGGGCTGCCAGCGACAGGGCTGCCGGGCACGAGGGCACTCGAGACCATCAGCTCCTGCTCCCATTCCGCCAGCGGCTCGTGAACAGTGGCCCCGACCTCGGGCTTGTCCGAGCCATCGGCTCCGGCAGACCGTCCGCCCCGCGACATCAAGCCGTCGGCGGTGGCGTCGGCCACCACCCGAGTGAGCAGCGCCGCGGAGCGGATCGCATCGTCGTTGCCCGGGATGGGGTAGTCGACCTCGTCAGGATCGCAGTTGGTATCCAGGATGGCCACCACCGGAATGCCCAGCTTGCGGGCCTCGCCGACAGCGATCTGCTCCTTTTTGGTGTCGACGATCCACACCGCGCTGGGCACCCGCTGCATGTCCCGGATCCCACCCAGCGTCTTCTCCAGCTTGTCCTTCTCCCGGGTGCGCATCAGGATCTCTTTCTTGGTCAGCCCGGAGAAACCACCGGTCTGTTCCATGGATTCGAGTTCCTTGAGGCGCTGTAGGCGCTTGTGCACGGTGGAGAAGTTCGTGAGCATGCCACCCAACCAGCGGTGGTTCACGAAGGGCATGCCTACTCGCTGCGCGTGATGCGAGATCGCTTCCTGGGCCTGCTTCTTGGTGCCGATGAACAGGATTGAACCGCCGTGAGCCACGGTCTGCTTGATGAACTCGTAGGCTCGGTCGATGTAGGTCAACGTCTGCTGCAGGTCGATGATGTAGATGCCGTTGCGCTCGGTGAAGATGTAGCGTTTCATCTTCGGGTTCCAGCGGCGGGTCTGGTGCCCAAAATGCACGCCGGAGTCGAGCAGCTGCTTCATGGTGACGACGGCCATAGCCGGTGCACACCTCAATGTGTCAGGCGCGTTGGCTTGCGCCAGCGCGCTCATGCGGTTGTCACGGCGGGCCGGGTTGGACCGCCGTCCTGGCGCCAGGCCAGCGGCCGGACCCCGTGCGATCAAGACCGCGACGAGGACCGCCGGACGCTGAGGCCCCGGTAGGGCGCAGCGCTGGCGCGCGAAGTCGACCCGCATGCGAGTCGCGTGTTCAGTGTACGACCTGCCGAGGTCGGACCGCAGTCCAGGTGGTCGCATAGTCCACAGTTGTCCACAGTGCCCGCTTCATCCCCAACCACCGGCCTGGTAGCTGGGCAGCCGGCCGCAACGCGATGACGCTGTCAGTGTGTCTCGCAACCTTGTCGCCACCGTGCTCATCGCGGTTACCTGCGGTGCGCCGGTGGGGCTGTCCCCCCTAGCCAGGTGGCCTGATCATGCAGTCCCGACCACGTCCCTGACCGCTGTGGTGCACCGCGCTGATGACATCAATGACGAACCCGGGCACCGGTTTGGCTGGCCACTTTCCGGTTCTCCGACTGTGGTCCGGGCTTTCCACCCGCCGGCGGTGCGGTACGGGCCGGGACATCGAGGCGTTGACCTCGCGTCTGCGGCGGGAGCTGCGGTGCTCGCCGCTGGCGCCGGCACGGTGGTATTCGCCGGCATCGTGGCCGGCCGCGGTGTGGTGTCGGTGGACCATCCAGGGGGACTGCGCACGACATATGAGCCGGTGTCCCCCACCGTCACCGCTGGCGATCGGGTAGGCAGGGGTCAGCGGATCGGCACTGTGCAGCCCGGCCACTTGGGCTGCCCCGTCATCGCCTGCCTGCACTGGGGCGCCCTGCGCCGCCTGCCGGAAGGCGCAGCGCCGGAACAAGACACGCAGTATCTGGACCCACTGCGACTGCTCGCCGGCACCCGGGTGCGCCTGCTGCCCATCGATGACCAGGGGGATCAGCGATGATGTCGGGTGCGCAGCTGCCTCAACCAGCGGACGCTTCCAGTAACTTGCTCCGGAGCCGGAGTACCGCCCTGGTGTGCAGCTGGCATACCCGTGATTCCGTGACGCCGAGCACCCGGCCGATTTCGGCGAGGGTGAGGTTCTCGAAGTAATAGAGCGAGACCACTACTCGATCCCGGTCGGTGAGCTGCGAGACCGCCTCAGCAAGCAGGCGCCTGCTCTCCACGGAATCGAGCACAGCGCCCGGCTCCTGCGCGGTGTCGTCAGGCAGCGTCTCGGCGATCGACGTGCCGCCGCGACCCACCGCCATCAGCTCGTCCAGCGCGATCACGCTGGTGAGCTGTAGCTGGGCATAGAGCTCGCGCAGATCGGCGACGCTGATACCGAGCTCCACCGCCACTTCCGCGTCGGTAGCCGAACGCTGCAACCGGCTCTCCAAGCGTTCCAGCGCGCGCTCCACCTCACGGGCCCGGCTGCGCACCGAGCGGGGCACCCAATCCTGGGCGCGCAGCTCGTCGAGGATCGCGCCCCGGATCCGCTGCATCGCGTAGGTCTCGAATTTCAATCCGCGCTCGGGCTCGAACCGGCTGATGGCGTCCCAGAGACCGAATACGCCCGACTGCACCAGGTCCGCGATGTCGACATGGGCGGGTAGTCCGGTTCCAACCCGGCCAGCCACGTACTTGACCAATGGCGCATAGTGCAGGAGCAGGCGGTCACGCAGAGTCGCGTCGCGATGCTGCCCGTAGGCCTGCCACAACGCCACGATGCCGGCGTCTACGTCCCCGATCCTGCCGCCCGCAGTCCCGCTACCGGCCGTGAAGCCGGCAGTGGATACCGCGGTCAGGACGCGGTCACGACCCCCTGGGGACTCAGGAACGGGGGTGGCTCCGGTCATGGATCGCCTTCAGCCTCTCGACAGTCACATGCGTGTAGAGCTGCGTGGTGGCGAGCGTAGCGTGACCGAGTAACTCCTGAACGGCGCGCAGATCTGCGCCGCCCTCCAGCAGATGGGTCGCGGCGCTGTGCCGCAGGCCGTGCGGACCCATATCCGGCGCATGCCGCACCGCAGCGACTATGTCGTGCACGACGGTGCGGATAATCCGCTGATCGACTCGACCCCCGCGCGCTCCAAGGAACAGCGCCGCTGCTGAATGCGGTTGCGCAAGTGCCGGGCGCCCTCGCTTGAGCCAGCGCAGCACCGCGCGTTGCGCGGGCAGCCCATAGGGCACTGCGCGTTCCTTGGCACCTTTGCCGAGTACCCGGACCAGACGCCGCTGCGTGTCGATATCGCCAAGGTCAAGGCCGCACAGCTCAGCGACGCGAATCCCGGTCGCGTACAACAGCTCCGTCACAGCATGGTCTCGCAAGGCGATCGGATCCTCCTCGGCGGCGCCGCGTTGCGCCGCGTCCAGTGCGGCGGCAGCCTGCTGCGGATGTAGCACCGCGGGCAAGGCTCGCTGCGGGCGCGGCGCGACCAGCCGCCACCCCGGGTCGTTGTCCAGCACACCGGCGCGAGTAGCCCAGGCAGTGAACGCCCGGACCGCTGCCACCCGCCGGGCCAGCGTGCTGCGCCGATGACCTTTGCGGTGCTGTGTGCCCAACCAGCCGCGTAGCAACGCAAGGTCCAACGCCGCGAGATCATCGCAACCCGAATCGACCAGATACTGCAGCAACGCGGTGACATCACCGCGGTAGGCGCGCACCGTATGCGGCGACATCCCGCGCACTGAGCGCAGATGGGCCGCGAAGCACTCCCGATGCGCGGTCAACGCGTCCGGTAGCGAGTCCGACGCTGGAAGGTCCTCGCTCATCCGCCGGACGCTGCGCTGCCGCCGGCGCCACGTCAAGCACCGCCACGCCCGCATTCATGGAGCACCGTCGGGCACCACCCGGTGCCAGCCACTCGTTCCGCATCCCACGAGACCCTGCAGCTCCAGCAACGGCAGCGCGGAGCGCACCCGGTGCAGCGGCACCCCGGAATCGCGTACCAGCTGCTCAGGATGCCTGGGGGCCCGCGCTGGCAACGCCTCGTACACCGCCAGCAGTTCCGGGTTCAGCCCGTCGGTGCGCCGGCGCGGGACGCTCAATAGCGGTGCGAGGTCCGCACCGATCCGCCCTACCGCTTCCACCACCTCTGCCGCCCGAGTGACCAACACCGCCTGCTCCTCACGTACCAGCAGGTGGCAGCCGACCGACAACGCCGACGTGACCGGACCCGGCACCGCCATCACAACCCGGCCGAGCGCGGCAGCGGCGGCTGCGGTGCGCCGAGCGCCGCTGCGCACACCGGCCTCCACCACCACGGTGCCGGCCGCGAACGCGGCGATCAGACGGTTACGGACCAGGAAGCGGTGTCGCGCGGGCCAACCGCCCGGTGGATACTCGCTGATCACCGCACCGCTGCCAGCGATCCGGTCGAGCAGTCTCTGGTGACCTGCCGGGTAGGCCCGGTCCAGGCCACAGGCCTGCACCGCAACAGTGCTGCCCTCAGCGGCCAGCGCGCCCCGGTGCGCGGCTCCGTCAATGCCGAACGCCGCGCCGGAGATTACCGCGAAACCGCCTTCGGCGAGTTCGTAGCCGAACTCGGCCGCGACGTGCTCCCCGTATCCGGTCGCGGCCCTGGCCCCTACCACCGCCACCGCCCGCTCGGCGAGCTCGTCGAGACGGCCGGCTCCCCGCACCCAGAGCGCCACCGGGGCCCGCCAGCGATCGTCAGCCTGCGCGCCGGGTGTGGTGAAGCAGGTGAACGCCTCGGCGGGCCACTCGGCGTCCTCGGGAATGACCAACCTTCCGCCCAGCGTGGCGACGGCGGAGAGGTCGGTTTCGGCCCGATCGTCTGCTCGGCGGGCTGCCGCCTCCGCGGCCACCCGGGCGGATACCTGTCCCGCGGTCACCAACTGGGCCGCCCGCACCGGACCTGCATCGCTGATCAGCTCGCAAAGCGCGGGCGCCGGCGGCTCGGCGACCCGGCTGAGGTAGGCACGCGCCCGCCGCAGCTCCCGCTGGCCCGGTGTCATGCCGCCCGCCGATCTCGCAGCCCCATCGCGGCGCTCACGTCCTCGAGCAACGGACGGTCCCGCCCGGCCAGGTCAGCCACCGTCCACGCCAACCGCAGAGTGCGGTCCGCTCCTCTCGCTGTGGCCATTCCGCGCTGCAGCGCTGCCGCGATCGGTTCGGTCACCGTCCGCGGCAGCCGGAACCGCCGCCGCAGCACCGGACCGGGCACCTCGGCATTGGTGCTCCAGCCGGTACCCGCCCACCGCGCCCGAGCTGCTTCACGGGCCCTGAGCACCCGTGCGCGCACGATCGCGGTGCTCTCCGGCTCGGCGTCGGACTCACCCATGTCCTTGACCGGACGCATCGCCACCCGCAGGTCCACCCGATCGAGTAGCGGCCCGGACAGTCGACCCAGGTACCGCCTGCGCGCCGACGGGGCGCACGTGCAGTCTCGCTCGTCGGGCGGAGCGCACGGGCACGGATTAGCCGCCAGCACAAGCAGACACCGCGCCGGGTATCGCACCGCCCCGTCCCGGCGGGCCAACCGGATCTCGCCATCCTCCAGCGGCGTGCGCAGCGCCTCCAGCGATCGCGGTCCGAACTCCGCGACCTCGTCGAGGAACAGCACCCCACGGTGCGCGCGGCTCACCGCGCCCGGCTTGGCCAACCCGGAGCCACCCCCGACCAACGCGGCCACCGAGCTGGTGTGGTGTGGCGCAACGAAAGGGGGAAGCGTGATCAGCGGCGTCTCCGGTGACAGCAGGCCGGCCACCGAGTGCACTGCGGTCACCTCGAGCGCCTCCTGATCGGTCAGCGCCGGCAGCAGTCCCACCATCCGCTGCGCCAACATGGTCTTGCCCGTGCCCGGCGGCCCGGTGAGAAACAGATGGTGACCCCCTGCAGCGGCGACCTCCACCGCCCAGCGAGCGTCTCCTTGTGCCAGCACGTCGCGGAGATCGGGGACCGCCGCCGACCGTGCCGGGCGCGGCGGGCCCGGGCAGGTCAGCCCGACTGTGGGGTTGCGCAACCAGCTGAGCACCTCCTTGAGGCACGTCGCGCCGCGCACCCCGATCCCGTCCACCAGAGATGCCTCGGCGAGCGAGGCGGTCGGTACCACCACCTGACCGATGCCGACCTGACGCGCCGCAAGCACTGCGGGCAGCACCCCGCGTACCGGGCGCAGCCGGCCGTCGAGGGCCAGCTCCCCGATCAACACCAACCCGCACAGCCGCTCGCCGGGGATCCGACGGTCAGCGGCCAGCAAAGCGCACGCCAGTGCGACATCGCAGATTATGGTTAGACATGTTTAGGGCGGCCGCATAGGACGGCCGCATAGGACGGCCCCGCACGCCGTGTCACCGGCGGTACGGGGCCTGGACCGGACACTGGAGGTCCGATCGTGGGTACTGATTATGCAGGCACATTCACCGTGTCCCCTGTTCAGACCGCACTAGATGATCTGACTCATTACCACGAGCGGGCGCAGAGAGCCGCGAAGGACCGGCTGAATGCTCTCGGTGCCGCGTTGGCCGAAGGTGCCACCCAGGAGCAGGTGCAGACCGCGATGGACGGTCTAGGAATCGCCGACGCGCTCCTGCGGAGCTTCTAGTGGACGCCCCCGCCGTCGCGTCGTCCCGGGCCACCTACGCCCTGATCGACGTGTCTTACGCCGAAGCCGCCTACCGCCGGGCCTCCCTGGACCGCATGGACGCCGCCCGTGACGCCCTGAACGCTGGGGCGACCCTCGACCAGGTCAGTGACGCGCTGGGTGGCTTTGAGGTCGCCGATGTGCTCGCGCTGTTCCCGGAGAACCCGCTGTGAACACAGCCCTGGAGCGCACCAGCCGCCGGATCGTCATCGGCACGTGGGGCTGCGCCGCCATCGTCATGGTCGCCAGCGCCGCGAACGCCGCGCTGACCTATGGCGCGCTGGGTGACAACAGGGCGCTGGGCCTGGCCACAGGGGTGGCGGTCGACATCGCCTTGTGCGTCGCGCTGATCGGTGACCGGCAGCTGTATGTGCACGGGCTGTCCTCGAACTGGGGCCGGGTCCTGCGGATCACCGCCGCCGTGATGTCGCTGGTCCTCAACGCTGGCGTGGCGTGGCGGGATGGTCGCTACTTCGCGGCTTTCTTGCACGCTTTCCTGCCGGTGCTGTTGGTCTGTCTCACCGAGTACGCGCAAGACGTGCTGCTCAAGTTCGCCGCGCTGGCGCGAGAGGCCGAGCGCGCCCCCTCGATCTCCGACCCCGGACCGTCCGAGCCGGGTTCCGGCGGCTTAGGCCGGGCGGGGTCGGATCTGACGTTGTACGCCCCGCTGGACTATTCCGGTGGCCCAGCGGGGCGTGCCGTCACCGTACTACCGAGCCCGGACGGCCTGGACACTGTCGCGCCGCCGTCCGGTCTCGGTCCCATCGACTCGCCCGCCCGACCCCCTTCCCCGGGGCCGGACGGGCTGCCAGTGGGCCGCTTGGTGACCGGCCCGCTCCCCGCCCCGGTCCGGCCGGAAGTTCCGGTCCGGCCGCCCGGGGCGGGTCGGCCTGTCGCGACAAACGGCGCGACAACGCAGGCCCGGCGTCGCGACAAACCGCGCGACGAAACCACGACAAACGGCGCGACAAAACCCGCGACACGGGCACGACAGACCAAGCCCGCGACAGCGGAGCAGAGGCGCGCGTGGGTGCGACAGCAGCGCGACAACGGGCGCACCCCTACAGGTGCTGACGTGCACAAACAGTTCCCCGCTGCACCGAAAGACGGTGCACGGATCGTGCGACAGGTCGACGCGGAACTCGAAGTCGAGTTGCGCGCTGTCGCGGCAGGAGAGAGGTAGGTCGAGGTGACTGTGTTCGCAGTGGTGATCGTGACGCTGATCGCCGGGCTTTACGTGGGCTGGGCGGTGCACCGGGAAGGCGACCGCGCGTACATCGAGCGCCGGGCGCAGTGGATCGCACGGAACGAGCTGCCACCGCAGCTCTCCCAGCCCGTCTGCCACGACGACGTGATCGAGGCGGAGCTGGTGTACGCGCCGTCTGCCCGACTGGACCGGCCGGAGGTGACTAGGTGAGCGCCAAACGGACGCCCATCCCGAAGCGCAAGCGCACGCTGGAGAAGGCCCGGCGGCTGGCTGCTGGTCTGTGGCGGGACGTGACCGGCGAGCCGAAGGCGCGCGGGAAGGGCGGCTCGAAGGTCAACCCGTGGTCGCGTTGCGAGGCGTGCCACCGGCGTCAGCCGCCTTACGCGTTCGGGTGCGGGAAGCCGACCCACGGTGGCATGTGCATGGCCTGCTGCGGTGCGCCTCATGACGACGAGGACGACGAGGAAACCCCGGATCAGGCCTCGGTTCGGGATAAAGGCGACGAAGACAAAGAGGACGACAATGACCACCATCACTGACCAGCCGACCGCCGTGCCGCCGCCCGCTGAGTCCGCACCGGGGGGCAAGCGGGAGCTGCGGCCCATCCTCGCGTCGTGGCTGAAGGACTCCGGCGAGTTCACTGAGAAGGTCACCAACACCGGCAAGCGGGCCGCGCACAGCACCGCGTGGCACGTGCTGCATTCCCCCCTGCACCTGGCCCGTGCCGCGAAGTACGCCCCGCGTGGGGCCGGGCGGGTCGTCCGCAAGGCCTGGGGTTGGACGATGCACTCGGAAGTCCGGCCGATGCAGCGGACGCACGCGCTGGCGAACAACTCCCCCGAATGGCACAAGCTGGAGAAGGAGCGCAAGGAAGCGGTCCACCGCCGCTGGATAGGGGTGTTCTGGCTGTCCGTGCTGATGGTGATCGGTGTGGTGCTGTGGTGGTGGCTGGTGCCCCGGTGGCAGATCATGTCGTGGCCGGTCGTGTGGGTACTGACGCCCTACTGGACGCTGGCGCTGCTCGGCTTCGCCGCCGTGTGGCCGCTGGGCTACATCGGTCGCCCGATCGACGCTCCCCTGCTCAAGCGCGCCACCGACACGAGCGGGAACCCGCCACTGCGGTCGGAGACTGTGGTCAACGCGCTGGTCAGCCTGCGAATCCCCGGCATGCTGAAGCCCGAGGACATCCGTCTGCTGCACGACATCTCCGGACCCTCCTCGGGCTACCTGTTCGAGCTGGAGCTGCCCCCGGGCATCACTGCCGAGGCGGTAATGGAGAAGCGGTCCGCGCTTTCCGCCGCGCTGCGTCACCCACTGGGGTGCGTGTGGCCCTCGGTCGGCAAGCGCCACCAGGGGCACCTCGTGCTGTTCGTTTCCCACGAGGACATGAACACTGCGAGGCAGAAGCCGTGGCCGCTGCTCAAGACCGGCGCGGTGGACGTGTTCAGCCCGGTGCCGCTGTTCACTGACCAGCGCAACCGCTGGGTGAAGCTCACGCTGGCCTATACGTCCGGCGTGATCGGTGCGGTGCCCCGCATGGGCAAGACGTTCATCCTGCGGGAGTTGCTGCTGGTCGGCGCGCTGGATCCACGGGTGAAGGTCTACGCCTTTGACCTCAAGGGCACCGGCGACCTGTCTCCGCTGCGACTGGTGGCGCACCGGTACGCGTGCACCTCCCGGCCGGAGAAGATCGCCGAACTCCTGCCGGTGTTCGAGGAACTCCAAGCGGAGCTGTATCGCCGGGCGGAAGTCATCGAGGGGCTGTCTTACGAGGAGTGCCCGGAGAACAAGGTCACTCCCGAGTTGGCGTCGCGACGGGCGTTGAAGTTGGAGCCGATTCTGATCGGCGTCGATGAGTGCCACGAGTTGTTCGAGCACGAGGAACCGGCGACGAGGGCCAGGTTCACCAAGATCTGCACCGACCTGGTCAAGCGTGGCCCGGCGTTGGGGATCATGCTTTACCTCGCCACGCAGAAGCCCAGCGCGGCGTCGATCCCGACTGCTATTGCGGACAACGCCGTTATCCGGGTGTGCCTGAAGGTGCACAACCAGATCTCGAATGACCAGGTGCTCGGTACGGGGTCCAGCAAGATGGGCCTCAAGGCGCAACTGTTCGCTGTTGCCGACAAGGGCATCGCGTACCTGAAGGGCGAGGGCGCCGATGCGCAGATCGTGCGGTCGGTGTTCGGCCTGGACGCACCGGCTTCCGAGAAGGTTGCCACTCGTGCCCGCGCCGCACGTGAGCTGGACGGGCGGCTGACCGGTGAGGCCGCTGGTGCGGCGATGGACCGCGAGGAGGAGCAGGTCGTGCTCCTGGACGACATCACTCGGGTGTTCGGCGCCACCCCCGGGATGCACCTGGCCGACATCGTGACCGGCCTGGCCGGGCTGCGCCCGGCGGCGTGGGGCTCGCTGGACGTCAATGCCCTGGGCAAGCACCTGCGCAACATGGAGGTGCGGGTGGACAAGATCCACGTGCGCGGCAAGGGCACGAACGCCGGGGTGAAGCGGGAGTGGTTGGACGTCTCGACCACTCGCCTGGCGGGCGATGAGGAGCCCGGCGACAACGTCATTTCTCTTACCGAGCGCCACTGAGGTCTTACCGGCCGGTAAGACGCTCGGTAAGACGCCCTGACCTGCACGTTCGCCCGGAACGGCAGGTCAGGGCAGGACCCTCGGTAAGACTCGGTAAGACGCTCGGTAAGGCCCTGACCTGCGGTCTTACCGAGATTGTGCCCTCCGGGGCGTTCGGGGCCTGAAAAGCCTAAAAGCCCAGGTCGCACCTCGGCGAGGGCACCTGACGGACTCGGTAAGAAAGCCAACTACAGGAGACAGCCATGATCAGTACGACCAGCCGTGAGGCCTTGGAGGAGTACGCCACCGCGCTCACAGCGACCATCGAGGAACTGACCGCGACCATCGAGGGGATGCGGGCCGACCTCACTGACGTGAACGACGCCCTGGACGCGACCAACGTCGATGCGCACACCTGGGGTGGTCGGCGCGGCGCTCCCGTACCCCGCCGGGGCTGAGGTGCAAGATTCAACGGTGGATGAAATACGGGGGCGCGCGTGAAGGTGTTCTGGTGGGCTGCGGACGAGTCAGGCTGCCGCTACTACCGGTGCGATCTGGCGGCCAACGAACTGGCCAGGCGCGGGCACGAGACGCTGGTGTCCACGCGGATGCCCGACGAGTGGCTGCACACCGCCGATGTGATCGTTGGCCAGCGCGTGTGCCAGCCCGGCGCGACGCTCCGCTGGCAGGAGCTGGCCCGCGAAGGCCGGGCGAAGCTGGTGCTAGAGATCGATGACGACCTCTTGGACATCGACCCCAGCAATGGCCCGGCGTGGTCGTTTTTCTCAAGACCGGAGATCCGCGCCAACGTGATCCGCAATATCGAGGTCGCCGACCTCGTGACGGTGAGCACGGACCCGTTGGCCGAAGTGGTGAGCGAGTACAACCGCAATGTGGCGGTGCTGCCCAACTGTGTGCCCGCGTCACTATTGGACGCCCCGCCCGCTCCGGGATGGAAAGGGCTCACCCTCGGGTGGTCGGGGGGAATGTCGCACAAGCTGGATCTCGCCGAAGCACGCGACCCGGTGCGCCAGTTCCTGCGCCGGTACCCCGATGCGGGGCTGCACATCATGGGCCACGTCGACCCCGACTTCTGCAAGGCGATGCCCACTGAGCGGATCCACTTCACGAAGTGGGTTGACGCGGTGCCCGCCTTCCACGCCGCGATCGACTTCGACGTGACCCTGGCCCCGCTGCGGCCGTCGCCGTTCAACCGCTCGAAGTCGGCCATTCGGTGCCTGGAAGCTGCCGCGCTCGGTATCCCCGTGATCGCCTCAGACTTCGGCCCGTACGCCGACTTCGTGCAGCACGGGGTGACGGGGCTCCTGGTGCGCCGCCCCCATGAGTGGGGCAAGCGCCTGCGGACCCTGCTCGATCCGTTCACCCGGCGGGAGATGGGCCGCAAGGCCCGGGAACTGGCCACTGGGCACACCATCGAGGCCAATATCGAGCTGTGGGAGAAGGCGCTCACATGATCGTCTACGTCGGGGGCACTTTCGACCTGTTCCACGCGGGGCACGCCTACCTGCTCGGTCAGTGCCGCAAGCTCGCCGGGTCGGACGGCAAGGTCGTGGTCGCGCTGAACACGTGCGCGTTCGTGGCCGCCTACAAGGGCCACTCCCCGGTCAACCTCTACGACGAACGCCAGGCCGTGCTGCTGGCCTGCCGTCATGTCGATGAGGTCGTGCGCAACGCCTTCGGGCAGGACTCCAAACCCACCATCGAGGCCGTGCGGCCCGACGTGATCGCCATCGGTATCGACTGGGCACAGAAGGACTACTACGCGCAGATGCAGTTCACGCAGCAGTGGCTCGATGACCGGGGCATCTCGCTGGTCTACCTGCCGCACCCCCGGCCGCTGTCCACCCACGCGATCAAGAACCGGATCCTGGAGACCACGTGAACACCTGGGTACTAGTCCCCTGCCACCGGCCCCGGCTGACGGAACTGCGGGCCTCCCTGGTGAACCTGGGCCTGCCCGGTGAGCGCACGGTGGTGGTGACCACGGAGCCGGAACCGATCGGGCCAACGCAGGTCAAGGCGGCGGCGGTGCTGTGCTCGCCGGAGCCGGGGATCAACATCTCCCGCTGGTGGAACCTCGGCCTGGATTGGATAGCCGCGCAGCACGAGCACGGCGAGCGGTACGAGGTGCTGTGCATGGAATCCGACGTGCGCATCGACTTCGACACCTTGGTCTGGCTGCGCCTGGCGCTGCGCGCGCACAAGCTCGCGATGGTCGGGGCGGACTGGTACGGGGTGGCTCATGAGCCGGTGGAGGTCCGCCGCGACCTGGTACCCGAGACGATCCAGCACCGCATCCCCGGTGTGTGCATGCTCGTCGCTGGTGAGCTGGGCTTGCGGTTCGATGAGCAGTTCCGCTGGTGGTACGCCGACGATGACTTCGAGTGGCAGCACCGCAAGGCCGGTGGGACTGGGTTGGTGAAGGGCCTGACGGTTGAACACGGTCCAGGTCGATCTTTGGCCGATGAGCGCGTGGCGTACGCCCTGATCGACTACCAGCGGTTCGTGGCCAAGTGGGGAGCACCGAACATCCGATGAGCAGCGACATCAGCGTAGTCATCGCCACTATCCCGATCAGGGCCAAGATGCTGCGGCAAGCCCTCGCGTCGGTCGTTACTCAAACGTTCCAACCGGCCGCGATCGTGGTCGAGTACGACCACGAACACACGGGCGCTGCAGCGACGAAGAATCGAGGCCTCGCCCGCGTCACCTCGGAATGGGTCGCGTTCCTCGACGACGACGACCAATTCCTGCCTGAGCACCTGGAGAAGCTCCGCGAAGCGCAGCTCGACTCGGGCGCGGACGTCGTCTACTCCATGCCCTACATCCCGCAGCTAGCCGCGCTGGGCGGCATCGACCCATCCGGGATGCGGGGTGCACCGTTCGACCCGGATGAGCTGCGGCGCCGATCCTACATCCAGACCACGGCGCTGGTGCGCACGAAGCTGGCGCAGTCAGTGGGTGGGTTCCAACTCCCGCCAGGCAGCGACTACGACGATCACGGGCTCTGGCTGGCCATCCTTAATGCTGGCGGGACCTTCCATCACTTGCCGGAGCAGACCTTCCTGTGGAACCACTGGGGATACGGACAGCCCGGCGTTCCGGGTAACACGAGCGGGAGGGCGGACCGGTGGTGACCTCTCCGGTACATCTACGGGTATATCTTGTGGTACAGTCCTGGGTATGACCAGACACCCCGACAAGATCGCAGAGAACAAGCTGCGGCGCATCGCCGAACGCCGGGGACTCACCCTGCGCAAGTCCCCCCGCAGAGATCCCAAAGCGCTCGACTACGGCACCTACCGGCTGACCATCGACACCGAAGACGCCGAAGGCGAACACGAGCACGAGTGGCGCGCCGGGCTGCGCTTCGACCAGATCGAGGCGGCGCTGGACGCGTACTCGGCACAGGAAGACGCCGCCGCCCCCGACGATCCACGCACTGCTGAGGAGAGCAACTGATGAAGGTCCAGGGCTACAACGGCACGGTCCGCTTCGACGGTGCCACCGTCACCATCGAGCGCACGGGGTTCGCCGCCCGCGTGATGGTCGGCTCCGGCTCCAAGAGCATCCCCGTACAGCGGATCTCCGCTGTACAGTTCGTCCCCGCGAAGCTCGGCTTCCGAGGGTTCATCGAGTTCACCGTCGGCGGTGGCATCGAGCGTCGGGCCACGATCGGGCACCGCACGAAGACCGCCGGGCACGACGAAAACTCGGTTCTGTTCGGCCGGGGTCAGGCGGCGGAGTTCGAGGCACTGCGGGACGCGGTGCAGGCCGCGATGAGCGCCGGGCCTCAGCCGGTGGTGGTGACCGCCGACCTCACCGAGCAGTTGGACCGGCTCGGTGCGCTCTACAACGCCGGGACGATCACCGGTGAGGAGTTCAGGGTGGCGAAGGGCCGGTTGCTGCTACTGGAGCACACCGCGTCTTGATGCCCGCAGAATCGCTCTCAGCGCGCCCTGTACGCCCGTCTCCGGGCCGCAACGGGGCGCGCTGGTGTATCGGGCTAGGGCTTGGCCTTGGCCTCGATCTTGTCGAGGCGCGTCTTGATCGCAGCAAGGTCGGCAACCGTGACCGGCAGCCGCTGCGGGCGCTTAGCGACCTCCGCCGCCTTGTGTGGACATCCGTCGACCTTCGAGGGGCACACCGTGCCGGGCGCCGAGTCCGCGTAGGCCGTCAGGAGCACCTGCCCGTCATCAGGCGACACGTTGCCCTGCCACACGGCCACCAGGCAGGTGCGGCACACCACGGCCATGTCGATCGGCGTCTCAGGTGTTGGCAGGGTCACGGGGGTCTCCCTCACGGTCTCAACCAGGTCAAGGCGATGTGGTTGGTCGCCCCGAACCCAGTGTGGGTGTTCAAGCTGACCCCGCTGTTCTGGAAAACCCCCGCGAAAACCGAGGTGCTGGCGGTGACCCTGATGTCGGTCGAGACGCTCATTGACGGTTCGGAGGTGCCGTCGATCGACGCTATCTGCATCGCGAACCGCGCGGTGAGCGTGGCGATGTTCGTCCCGGTCGACAGAAAGAGTGTGGTGTCGTCGGCACCGGTCGCAGCTAGGCGCTGGGAAGCCGAGATCCGCCACAACCCGGCCCGGTTGAGGAGGAAGTCCTGATTGCCTGTGCCGGACGGTGTGACGTCGTCGCAAGTGGTGACCGCTGTGGGAAATCGGACCTTCGTGTCGGTGGCGTTCCCGATGGCCTGCACGGTAGTGCTCTCGTAGCGGGCTTCGTGCCGTTGTGTCGCCGAGGAGCCACCCATCGCGAGGACGCCGACCCACGCGGATCCGTTGTACTCGTAGAGCATGTTGTCGGTGGCGTTAACGATGAGCTGCCCGGCGTAGGGCGTGGTCACTTCCGACGTCGCGAGGACCACGCGGGTGAGCCGGAGCGCGCCGAGTCGGGCGAGGAGGGTCGCTGCGGTGTCATCGAGGTCGCGGCGGGTGTCGCGGGCGTACCCGGCCAGCCCGGCGATCGGGTCAGCGTTGAAACGGCGAGGGTCGACGGCCATCAGATGAACTCCGCCTGGAAGCGTTTCTTGCCGCTGGAGTCGACGTCGACGGTGAGCTTCGACAGGCGCAGCGCGGCGGTCTGGACACCAAGACCGGCGTCGTAGGAGTAGGTGACGGTGTCGCCAGCGCGGAACCCTCGAATATCCGCACCGATGCGGGGGATCACGGTTACCCCGGGTTGGAGGAGCTGCGTGGAGCGCGCCGCGAGATAGGCGTTGGCGTGCCCATCGAGGGTGGCCTGGACGCTGACCCCGTCGAAGTTCTTACTGGCCCAGGAGCGGCCGAAGGCGGAGCGCACGGCGGCTGTGTTCTGGGCGGAGTACAGGGTGGTGTTCACCGCGCCGGTGGTGGTGGAGGTGCCGGTCGCTGAGATGTCGGAGACGACGTCGTCGGGGGCGACGGACACAGCGATCGAGGCGGAGTCGATGTTGCGCTCATCGAAGAACACCGACGCGGACAGATCCGTGCCCGAGACGGGGTAGGCGAGGACGAGTTTGCGGGTGATGGGGTCGACGCGGGTGTCGAACCCGCTGTCGACGGCCCCGAGTTCGGCGAGTCGCTGGCCGATGTTGTGTAGCTCGTCGCGGAGGTAGACCCGGTCGCGGGTGACCCCGGAGGTGCCGACTGTGCTGGTGTCGATGCCGTAGTTGCCGTAGCTGAGGGCTTGCCAGTGGTCGACCAGGCCCTTCGCGATGGTGAACTGGTCGACGCCGCTGTAGGTGAGGTCGGAGGTAACCCCCATTCGGTAGGTGTAGCCGAGCAGGCCCACGCAGTTGAGTTGCACGCTCTGGCCGTCGACGGAGAGTGCCTGCACCTCACCGGCCCAGTGCAGGACAGTGTCGGTGTAGATCCACACCTCGCAGGGGTTGGCGACGAGATCCGCGAGGCGTTGCTTAACCGCGCTGGAGATCGACCGGATGGGGCACGACAGGGTCGCGGTGCCGGGGCGGTTTAGCTCCTCGGTGTAGGAGAGTCGGTCGACAACGAGTCGGTCGACAACGGTCAGCGTTGGTGAGGCCGCCGACTGAGGTAGTCGAGCGACGAGCACCGGATCGAACTCGGTCACTACGCACGCGACCCGTCGCGCTGGCCGCGACCGAGTGCCGCCTTGAGGTCATCCACCGGCACGTCGATCGCGTCGGCCAGCTTTGCAAGAATCGCCTCATGCGCTGCCTCCTCGTCTTCGCGGGCCTTGCGGAGGCGTTGCAGGGGCGCCCTGTCCAGCGCAATTTCGCTGTCAGTCACCGGCACCTCGCGGACGCGGCCAGTCCCGCAGTCGACCTCTACTCTGATGGGCATGTTGGCGTCCCTTCTACTTCATGCCGTAAAGGCTGATGTGCGTACCGGCAGCGAAGTTGCCAGCGTTGGGCAGGAACGTGAGCGAGGTGATGGCTGACGTGTTCGACCAGTTCCGGCTCGCGGCGTGCCAAAGCGTGGACGGACCGGCGGATTCGAGATAGCAGGTGTGACAGATGACCGGGTGAGTTAAGCCGGACACGGAGTACTCAGGGATGGTGATCTCGTTAGCTGACGGGTTGCTGCCGCCGATGATTCCGACCTGCATAGCGTTTGCGCTCAGGACGCTTCCGGCAACGACGGAGCTGCCCGAGGCACTCAACCACTGAGTGTCGTAGTGGAACGCGGAGTCACCGTTGATGCGTGCGTAGATCTCCTGAAAGCCGGAGTCGCCCACGCCGCTAATGACGACCTTGAGATGCTTGTATGTCGCCGGGATACTGCTCATCGTCAGCGATCCCGCAGCTACCGCGAACGTGTTGCCGCCCAGCAGAACCCAGTCTGGGTCCGCCCAGTTCACACCGGCTGTTGCGCCGCTATTCGGGGTCAGCACCTGGCCAGCGGTGCCCACCCCGACCCGCACGGGAGTAGCACTTCCGCTCGCCGCGATCAGGTCGCCCTTGGTCGTCAACAGCGACTTCGCGATCATCGAGCCGGAGACGATGCCCGACGCGATGCTCGTCTGGGCACGCTGGTCAGAGATGTTCGCGTTGGTGATCGTGGTGACCGTCGCTGCCACCGTGACCCGGGCCAGCAGCGCGTACGCCGTCCACGCGGCGTCCGGGCCAGGGTTCGCGCCACCGAGGTCACCTTTGCGGTAGCCGATCCGGGGAAGGACCCGCGAACTGGAGTCGTACGCGTTGTCCTGCACCACCAGATAGATCTCGTCGGTGCGAGTCTGGGAGGCGTCGGCTGCGGTGATTGTGACGTTCTGGGACGCCACGTCGAGCCGCACAACGTAGTTACCCTGACCAGCCGCCGTGCCTGAGAGCACGTAATAGTCGGCCTTCGTGGTCAGCGAGCCGACCCGCACCGTCATATTCGGCGAAGTCTGCGCGGTAACCTGGAAAGCGGCGGCTGGCGTGATGTAGCCGGACGTCAGCAATTGCGACAGAAGCCGGGCCTCTTCGGCGGTGGTGTCGGTGACCGCTGCCCCGGCGTTGTCGGTGCGCGCCCCGAGGATGCTCGCGGAGAATGTGGAGTCGACCAGAGTCGTCACGGGTGCCATCAGGTTCCTCTCAGTCGATCCATGTGTCTCGCCACGTCACGTTGCAGATGCAGTCCGTGGAGGTGCCCGTGACCTGGAATTTCAGGGTGTTGTTGCCCGGCGACAGACTGAACGCGGTACGGGGCACCGTCCACGAGCCGTACCGGCTCGACCCGCCGAGGTCGATGACGAGTGTGTTCGCACCGGTCACCGCCGCCGTCATGTCCGCTGTGAGAATTTGCCCGGAGGTGATCGTCGTAGCGATCGCGAGGACGGACCCGTTGGTCAAGTTCGTCAACGTCACGCCGGTGCAGGTGCCCACCGTTGGCCCGTAGAACCGGATCAGCGGGTACGCCTCAGCGGTGCCGCTGTTCGTTGCCGACAGGAAGTTCTGGAGCCCGCCAGTGAGGTCCACGGGCCAGTTCGCGACCGGCCAGTCCATGCCACCGCCGGTCGAGGCGAACACCGTGGCGTTCCCGGAGTACTGATCGGAGGAGTAGATCCGGGGGTCCACGGCGCGCAGCACCACCGGCGGGTGGCCGACCTGGTCAAACTGGAGGTACTCCTGAACCCGAGTGAGCTGGATCGGGCGGCAGTTCACGTACCGCTCGGGCATTCCGGGCCGCTTGAAGGTCAGCGGCAGATCGACGCTGCGGGACGGCAAGAACGTAGACCTCAGCGTGGACCAGCGCGTCTCAAAGTCGGTGTCCGCTGTCTCGCCCAGGGCCAGCGTGAAGGCCACCGTTCGGGGCGCCACGTAGTCCAGGCCGCGAATGCCGCCGTCGTTTCGGGGCTGGTCGGAGTCCGAGGTGCGGACCTCGAACCCTTCGAGGCCTTCGTGGTGGTCGACGTAGTAGCCGGTGTCGTCCCCGAAGGTCAGGCCGTTGTAGTTGAAGGTGTAGTCAGCCAGCCCCAGTGCCGCCATCGCCTACCCCACCGTCCTGAGAGCTAACGCCACGAACCGGCCGGTCTCTGCGGGTGAGCCGCTGACCTGGGTGATGTTCACCGTCACACCGCCCAGGCCGCCCCGGCTGTCGAGGATGCGGTCGAGCTTCGCTGTCTGGGTGGCCGTGAGCACCCGTTCAGGCGCGCCCGTGGAGTTGCGGACCAGCGTGAGCCCGGTCGGGAGTAGGCCGCCGGAGTCGTACCCACGGGGGGATGCGTTGGGGTTGGCCTGCTGAACGTTGAAGATCGAGCCGTAGCGGGCCTTGATGTAGTTGATC
>JAICSB010000048.1 GCA_025937115.1 Pseudonocardiaceae bacterium
ACCGTCCACGCGCCTCGTGAGTGGCATTGAGTGCTATAACACTGTTTCGCACTCACGAGCTATTCCACGGTGACGGATTTGGCGAGGTTGCGGGGGCGGTCCACGTCGTAGCCGCGTTGCCGGGCGATCTCAGCGGCGAGCACCTGCAGCGGCACGGTGGACACCAGCGGTTGCAAGAGGGTGGGCACCGCGGGCACCTCCAGCAGGTGCGAGGCGTAGGGCCGCACGGTCTCGTCGCCCTCCTCGGCGATGACGATGGTCCGCGCGCCGCGGGCCCGGATCTCCTGGATGTTGGACAGCAACTTGGCGTGCAACACAGCCCGCCCCTTGGGCGAGGGCATCACCACGACCACCGGCAGGCCGCGCTCGAGCAGCGCGATCGGGCCGTGCTTGAGCTCTCCGGCGGCGAAGCCCTCAGCGTGCATGTAAGCGAGCTCCTTGAGCTTCAGCGCGCCTTCCAAGGCCACAGGGAAGCCGACGTGGCGGCCGAGGAAGAGCACCACCTTGGCGTCTGCGAGCTCGCGGCCCAGCTCGCGCACCTGGTCAACGGTGCTGAGCACCTGGGTCACCGCTGCGGGCATCGCCTCCAGCTCGGCGAACTCGCGGGCGACCTCGTCGGAGTACTTGGTCCCGCGAGCCTGCGCCAACGCCAGTCCGACCAGGAAGTTGGCGACGATCTGGGCGAGGAACGTCTTGGTGGCGGCCACTCCGATCTCCGGCCCGGCGTGGGTGTAGAGCACCGCGTCGGACTCTCGCGGGATCTGGGCCCCGTTGGTGTTGCAGATCGCCAGTACCCGGGCCTTCTGGTCCTTGGCGTGACGCACCGCTTCCAGGGTGTCCATCGTCTCCCCGGACTGGGAGATCGCCACGACGAGGGTGGACCGGTCCAGCACCGGGTCGCGGTACCGGAATTCACTGGCGAGCTCGACTTCCACCGGCAACCGGCACCAGTGCTCGATGGCGTACTTGGCGACCATCCCGGAGTGATACGCGGTCCCGCACGCGACCACGAAAACCTTATCGACGTCGCGCAGCTCCTGGAGGTCCATCCGCTGCTCGTCCAGCACGATCCGACCGTCGATGAAATGCCCGCGCAGGGTGTTGGCGATGGCGCTGGGTTGTTCCTGGATCTCTTTGAGCATGAAGTAGTCGTGGCCACCCTTCTCCGCCGCGGACAGGTCCCAGTCGATGTGAAAGGGCTTGCCGGATGCGGGGGCGCCTTGGAAGTCGGTGATCTGGTAGCCATCGCGGGTGATCGTCACTACCTGGTCCTGGCCGAGCTCGACGGCGTCGCGGGTGTGTTCGATGAACGCCGCGACGTCGGAGGCGACGAAGTGCTCCCCAACGCCCACGCCCACCACCAGCGGCGACGAGCGGCGGGCCGCGACGATCAGGTCGGGTTCGTCGGCATGAGTGACAACGAGGGTGAAGGCACCGTGCAGCTGGCGGCACACCGTGCGGACGGCCAGTGGCAGGTCACCACAGCTCGCGTAGGCCGCGGCGAGCAGATGCGCGGCGGTCTCGGTGTCGGTGTCGCTGGTCAGCTCCACCCCGCCACGCTCCAGTTCGGCACGCAACTGGGCGTGGTTCTCAATGATCCCGTTGTGCACCACGGCTAACCGGCCTGCCGCGTCGCGGTGTGGGTGGGCATTGCGATCGGTCGGCGCACCATGGGTGGCCCAGCGGGTGTGGCCCATCCCGGCGGTTCCGCGCAACGCCGCGCGCCCGGTTCGAGCGAGCTCGCCGATCAGGTTGGCCAGCGCCCCGGCCTTGCGGGTCACCGCCAGCGTGCCGGCGCTGGTGAGCACCGCTACACCAGCGGAATCGTATCCGCGGTACTCCAGCCGGCCCAGACCCTGTAGGACGACGTCCAAGGCGTCTCGATGTCCTACGTAGCCCACGATTCCGCACATGGGCGTCACGCTAGCCCAACGTCATCTCCGCGATCCGATACCGTCCCGGCTCATGGCACGCACCGATCCCGCGGTCCGCCGCACGGTCGAGGAGCTGTCCCGGCCAGGTCCGCATGCGGTCGCCCGCGGTGACCTCGCAGCGGCCGGCTTGCCCGGGGTGGTGTTCACTCCGCGCTCCGGGCTGGGACTGCCCGCCGTCGCGTTCGGGCACGGCTGGTTGCAGCCGACGGCACGCTACGACGAGTTGCTGCGTCACCTGGCCACCTGGGGTTTCGTCGCGGCAGCGCCCGCCACTCAGGGCGGCCCGCTGGCGTCGCACCGCCAGTTCGCCACCGATCTACGCACCGCGCTGGACGTGTGCGCCGGCGTGCGGCTGGGCGAGGGCGCGATCAGCGTCGATCCCGGCATGCTGGGTCTGGTGGGGCACGGGATGGGCGGCGGTTGCGCGGTGCTCGCGGCGGCCGATGACGGCCGGTGCCGGGCGGTGGTCACCCTGGCGTTGGCCGAGACCCTGCCGTCAGCGGTAGCTGCCGCGCCCCGCTGCACCATGCCGGGCCTGCACGTGGCGGGAGACAACGACCAGGTGGCCCCGGCCGTCGGGCATGCCGAACCGGTGGTCAGGGCGTGGGCCGGCCCGGTGCAGCTGCGGACGGTGCCCAAGGCCAGCCATCTCGGCTTCACCGAAGGCCCACATTGGACTGACATGCTCATCGGCAGTGGCTCAGAAGCCGCAACCCGGCGGATCAGTCGGGCGTTGGTCACCGCGTTTTTGCTGCGTCACCTCGTCGGCGCCACCGACTACGACGTTCTGCTGGCCGAGCCGGAAGCGGGATAGGTCAGCTAACGGCGGCGACAACCTTGGCTACCCGGGCGGCAATGTCCGTGGCGGCGGATTCGGTGGGCGCCTCGACCATCACGCGCACCAGTTGCTCGGTTCCTGATGGGCGCAGCAGGATGCGGCCGGTATCGCCTAGTTCGGCCTCGGCATCGGCGAGCGCCTCGGCCACCGCGGGTGCCGCCGCGACCGCCGCCTTCTCCGTGACCACGACGTTGACCAGCACCTGCGGCAGCCGGGTCAGCACGCCGGCCAGCTCCGCCAGGTTGTCGCCCGAGGTAACCATCCGGGCCATCAGTCGCAATGCGGTGAGCAACCCGTCGCCGGTGGTGGCGTACTCGGGAAGCACCACGTGCCCGGACTGTTCACCACCCAGCGAGAACCCACCCGCGGTCAGCGCCTCGAGCACGTACCGGTCCCCCACCGCGGTGGTCTTGACGATCACACCATGCTCGCGCATCGCCTGGTGCAACCCCAGGTTGCTCATCACGGTGGTCACCAAGGTGTTCTCGACCAGCTCAGCGCTGTCCCGCATGGCCAGCGCGAGGATGGCCATGATCTGGTCCCCGTCGACCACCGCACCGGTGGCATCCACGGCCAAACAGCGATCGGCGTCGCCATCGTGCGCGATACCGATCGCGGCGCGCTGCGCCACGACCGCCGCGCGCAGATCATCCAGATGGGCGGATCCGCAGCCGTCGTTGATATTGAGGCCGTCCGGCTGAGCGTGCAGCGCCACGACGTCAGCACCGGCCCTGTGGTAAGCCTCCGGAGCGACGACGGACGCCGCGCCATGGGCGCAGTCGACCACCACGCGAACCCCGTCCAGCGAGTGCGGGGTGGCCAGCAGCAGGTGATCCACGTAGCGCCCGGCGGCCTCTGAGACATCCCGCACCCGGCCGATCCGGGCTCCGGTGGGACGTTGCCTCTCGCGGCTGTGCACGCGGGCGGCGATCTCGTCTTCCACCGCGTCGGGAAGTTTGTGGCCGCCGGCGGCGAAGAGCTTGATGCCGTTGTCCGGCATCGGGTTATGTGACGCGGAGATCATCACTCCGAGGTCCGCGGACAGCTCGCCCACCAGGTGCGCAACCGCCGGCGTGGGCAGCACCCCGACGCGCAGCACATCGGCGCCCGCCGCAGTCAGACCGGCGGTAACGGCCGCCTCCAGCATCTCGCCGCTGGCCCGCGGGTCCCGGCCCACGACAGCTACCGGACGGGACCCGGTAACGCCACGGCCCCGGTCGACAAGCACCCGCGCCGCCGCGCCGGACAGGGCCAACGCCAGCTCCGGCGTGAGCTCGGAGTTCGCCAACCCGCGCACCCCGTCGGTACCGAACAGGCGGGATGTCAACACTGGCGAGGCGGCAAAGCTCGCGGTATCAACGCTTCGAGTACTGGGGCGCCTTGCGCGCCTTCTTCAGTCCGTACTTCTTGCGTTCGGTGGCTCTGGAGTCACGAGTGAGGAAGCCCGCCTTCTTCAGAGCCGGGCGATCGTCGATGTTGATCTCGATCAGTGCACGGGCGATGGCCAGTCGCAGCGCGCCGGCCTGGCCCGACGTACCGCCACCGGAGAGGTTAGCGAATACGTCGTAGGCCTCGGGCTTGTTCACGGTGACCAGGGGGTCCCGGATCAACTGCTGGTGCACCTTGTTGGGGAAGTACTTCTCCAGGGTCGTGCCGTTGAGCTTGAAAACACCGGTGCCGGGCGTCAGCCGCACCCGCACCACCGCTTCCTTACGGCGACCCACCGCTTGGGTGGCCTGACCGCTGGGCACCGGCATCGCCGGTACGAGCGGGGCCGGTGCAACAGCGGCCGGTCCGGCCTCGGGTTGCGTCGTCTGCGGGGTGGTCACGGCGTCTCTCGGGTCCTCACTGGTTGCGGCTGCGTCGGAAACGGTCACTGGATCAGGAATGGTCACTGGGTCAATACTCACTGGGTCAATACTCACTGGGCGACCTGAGTGATCTCGAATGGCTGTGGTTTTTGGGCCGCATGGGGGTGCTCAGCGGTGGCGTAGACCTTGAGTTTGCTGGCCATCGCCCGGCCCAACGTGGTTTTCGGAAGCATGCCCTTGATGGACTTCTCCACCAGCCGCTCCGGCCTGGTCGCGAGCATCTCGTTGAACGATCGCCGCTTGAGACCGCCCGGATAACCGCTGTGCCGGTAGACGAAGCTGCGATCGCCCTTGTTCCCGGTCAACGCCACCTTGCCGGCGTTGACGATCACCACGAAGTCGCCGGTGTCGACATGGCGGGCGTAGGTGGGCTTGTGTTTGCCGCGCAGCAGCGTGGCGACCTGGCTGGCGAGGCGGCCCAGGACCACGTCCGTGGCGTCGATGACATGCCAGGCGCGCTCGACCTCGCCGGGCTTAGGGCTGTACGTGCGCACGGACCTACCTCATTATCGCATTCGCAGGGTCATCGATCAGGAGCCGCGCACATCCGCACAGCAGCGTGGAAACGATACCGGGCGCCGCGCAGTCCGGTCAAACCGGGGTCGCCGCCGGGCAGACGGAGTGATACCCAGCGGCGACCCGGGACGGGGCTACGACCAGCGCGCGCGGTTCGACGCTTCGCCGGCCTGGTAGTTCTCGTTTGAGGTACCCAGCGCCACGCCAATCTGGTTGAGCACCTGGTTCAGGTCGTTCGCCGACCGATCCCACTTCGCCTGGTGGGCCTGGTAGGCGGACGACGCATCGCCGCTCCAGGTCTCCACCATCGGTTGCAGGTAACGCTTGAGGTCCTCCATCTCACGGCTGATGTTCGTCCACGTCGTCTGGATCGAGCTCCGCGCGCTCTCCAGCTCGCCGAAGGTGACCAGGATCTCGCTCACGTATCTATCTCCTTGATTCAGCAGTACGGGTCGCTACTTCAGCTGCCGAGGGCCTGGCTGATCCGCGAATAGGTCTGGTTCTCGTTCCCGTCGGCCTGGGCATAGGTGGTCCCGGATCCGCGGATCTGCTCACCGATGCTGTTGAGCGCCTCGTTGAGGTTGCGCGCATCGGTATCCCAGCGCTCCATGAGAAGTTGGAAGGCCGTCGATGCCTGGCCCTTCCACGCGCCGGCCAGCGGTGCCAGCTGGTTGCGCAGACCCGAGAGCTGACCCTGCACGCTCTGGTTCACCTCGGCGACGTGATTCGCCGCCGACTGCATCTGCTCGAACTGTGCGCCGAACTGCTGTGCCATCTGCTGTGGTCTCCTCGAGTTGGTCGGTCGGGTTAGGCGATGTGACGACAAGAGGGACGCCACACTGCCAGACCCGGTTCCCAACCGTGACCGGCTGGTCGCAGAACGTTGCACACGCGAACGCCGACCGCCGGAACTGATGGTCGTCAGTAGCCGCCGGTGCCTGCGCCTGGCTCGGACGGGCTGGTGGATTCGCCCGCGCCGCCGACGGTGAAGTGCGTGTCCATCCCCTTTGCTTTGTGGCCATCGACCGGGCAGTACATCTCGTAGCTTCCTGGCTGCAGCGTCACAGTGAGCCTCGCTGTCTGACCCGGCTGGACATCATCCGTCTGCTGATCCGACACTCCTGGTCCGTCGACCTCAATGGCATGCACCGCCTGACCGGAGTTGACCGCGACAAAGGTGTAGATGCCCGGGGTGAAATTCTGCTGGGACAGCGCCAGATGGAAGTCGGTCATCTGGACCGTCACCTGGTTGCTCGCTGGTTGGCTGCTCGGTGGACTGCTGGCGGTGGCCGAGGCGCCACCGCTGGATGGAGCACTGGCGGTCCCGCCACCGCTGCACGCCGCCACCGCGAGGGCCACACCTGTTATTGCGGCGCCGACCGCGAGCCGCAGACTACCCACGTCGCTTCGCCTCAGTGCCCCGAAGACACACGCCTTCATCGTCGTCCACCTCCAGTTCTCTCGACTACCTGATCAGGTGACGCTATGCGCTCCTCCGTGAGCCGGACTGCTCGTTGGATCCACCGTGACTACATCGTGATGTGAATCTGCGACGTTGCGGCGGGAGGCGACCTTGATCACTGATTGCGATGCGAGCCACCGTCCGTTGCGTTGCCCCGGTAGCCCAACCGCCGCCGTCGTTCCCCTGATCACTCATGATCACAGATTGGGAAGGATGAGCCGCGCTCAGGGGCTGTCGCGAAATCGGCGTGGGGTTGCCCGCGAATCATTTGTGGGCCTCGATTTCGCGACAGCCCTTCAGCGCGGTTGGTTCTTCCGAAATCACGATCACGTGTTGGACGACGTGCACGGCGCACGCGGCCGCTCCCCGAAGGTCTCATTCAGCACGTCGAACAACCGTGCCCTATGCGCTGGCCCACAGGCCAGTATGTCGACATCCCGGCGAGGAGCTTCGTGACCGGCTGGTTCGTGACCGGCTGGGGTGGCTGCGGAGCTGAGGACAGCGTGCTCCGAACGGAGCACTCAATAGGGCCTGTCGGCCGACCCCTGGGTCCCTCATCGCCTGCAGCGCGCCGATGGGCGCCGCAGCGCCACCAGCGCTCTCAGGTTTCGACGAGATATCGCCCTGCCTCCATAGGGTCCTCGTCACGCGGCGCTGCGTAACGACCAGCCTATCCCTGGCGGGAGAGAAGGATCATGCCTAGCTACCCAAGTTCCGTCCTCGCGGCGATTGGCGCCGCCGCCGTTGGCCTGTCACTGGCCGCATGCGGTGGCTCGACGCCGGCCGGCTCAAGCGCAGCGCCCGCCGCTGTGGTGCAGTACGCCGCAGCGCCTGGCGAAGCGGCGCCGAGTACCGCGAAGGTGTCGGCCAACTCGGCGAGCGAAAACGACATCGCCACCGCACTCAAAGCCGCTGGCGTATCCAGCCCCAAGCGGTGGGCCGCAGAGGTCGTTGAGTACCGGCCTTACTCCAACGACGACTCCGACCTGGTGAGGTTGCGGCAGAACCTGGCCAAGTACAACCCCGGTCAGCAGACCGTCGACAAGATCGTGTCAACGCTGCGGCCGTGACCCAGGTACGCCATGCGCGGCGGGGTGACCCGCTGCAGCTGCTGCGCGGCAGCCTCAGCGCTCTCACGGTGCTCGGCATCGTGGGCACCGCCTTCGAGTTGGCGACTCTGCACCATTGGAATGGCGCCATGCAACTGGTGCCGTGGGCCGCGCTGCTGGTGCTCGCCGCGGCGCTGGTGCTACACGCTGGGCCAGCTGGCCTCGCACCGCAGACTGGCCTCGTCCGCGCTCTCGCGCTTCTTGTCCTCGCCGCTTCTTTGTTCGGCGTGATGGAGCACGCGCTGGTGAACTATGACGCCGGGCCGCTCGATCAGCGTTTCGCCGAGAGCTGGGACACACTGTCCCCGTGGTTGCGCTATTGGTACGCGATCACCAGGACAGTTGGCCCGGCGCCAACGCTTGCGCCTGGCATGCTCGGTCAGGCCGCCACCACGTTGCTACTCGCCACCATCGGCCAGCGCGCAATTTCCACCGAGTCGGCCACCCGGCACCGCCGACACCCCTACGTCAGTCGCCTCCCCGACATGGCCTGCACTCGCGCCGACGCCATCGCTGTCGCCGTTCCCGGCCAGCTGGGCGGCCACCCGCCGACCCGACATCGCCGCCCACGCTGGTGACGCCCGCGTATGCCGGCCAGATGTCACGCGGGCTCGAGCGGGTGCCGGAAGCGCAAGCCGGGATATCGCGCGAAGCCGCGATCCGAAGTGATCCACTCCGACCCGGACTCGATCGCCAGGGCCGCCAAGTAAGCGTAAGCTCCCGAACTCCACAGCAGAGCTGTCATAGCTCAGCGGAACAACGCTGCTGTGTAGCTCGGGAACCCTGGAGCTGGTCAGAAGGGAGGTGACCCATCACGCCGGTGGCAGCCAGGCGAGTTGGACTAGCTGGCGGCCGGCTTTGCGTTCCACCAGGGTGCCCCGGCCGGGGGGCATCGGAACTGGTTTGACGTTGCCCAGCAGCGGGCCCTCGTCGGGGTTGCCGCTCATCACGATGCCGGGAGTGGACAGCTCCCGCAGCCGGGCGGTCACCGGCTCGAACAGGGCTCGGGCGGCCCCACCGCACCGCCGGGCGATGATGAGGTGCAGCCCCACGTCCTTGGCTTGGGCCAGGAACTCCAGCAGTGGCGCGAGCGGGTTCACCCCGCCCTGGGTGGCCACCAGGTCGTAGTCGTCGACCAGGACGTAGAGCTCCGGGCCCGACCACCAGGAGCGGTCCCGCAACTGCTGCTGGGTGACGCCCGCGCCGGGCAGCCGCGCTCGCATCGATTTCGCCACGTCACTGATGATCGGAGTCAACACGTCGGCTGACATCCCGTACCCGATGAGATGCTCGGATTCCAGGAAGCCGAGCATGGTGCGGCGGTAGTCGACCATGACGATGCGGGCCTGATCCGGCGCACAGCGCTCCACGATGCCGTGGGCGATCGTCCGCAGCAGGTTGGTCTTGCCGCACTCGCTGTCGGCGAAACACAAGAAGTGCGGCTCGGTGGCGAAGTCCAGGGATACCGTGGCGAGCTCGGCCTCGTTGATCCCGACCGGGATCAGGTGTGGCTGCTGCTCGGGCACCCGCAACTGCGAATACGGGATCCGCTCGGGCAGCAGCCGCACGCGCGGTGCGCGGTGTCCCGGCCAGCCGTCCCGGATATGCGCGACAGCATGGGCCACCCCGGCGCCGACGTCCTGCGCGCTGGTGACCGCATCGATCCTGGGCAACGCGGCGAGGAAGTGCAGCTTGTCCCGGGACAGTCCCCGTCCGGGGCGTCCCGGTGGCACGTTGAGCGCCCCATTACGGTCGATGTCGGACTCGCCGGGGTCCCCCAGGCGCAGCTCGAAGCGGGTACCAAGGAGGTCTTTCATCGCGGGCCGGATCTCGGCCCACCGGGTCGCGCCGATCAGCACGTGCACTCCGTATGACAGGCCTTGGGTGGCCAGGTTCACCACCCGCATCTCCAGATCGGAGACCTCGAACTCCTGGCGGAAGCTCTGCCACCCGTCGATCACCAGGAACACATCGCCGAACGGATCTTCGCCGAGCTCGCCGCGCTGCTTGCGGCCCCGGAAGTCGGCCATCGAGTCGATACCCAGGGTGCGGAATCGGTGCTCGCGGGCGGCAAGCAGACCGGTTACCTCGGCGATAATGCGCCGGATCGTGTCCGGCTCCAGCCGGCCGGCGACCCCGCCGCTGTGCGGCAGGCCGTCAAGGGAGGCCAACGTGCCCCCACCGAAGTCGACGCAGAAGAACTGCACCTCGTCAGCGGTGTGCGTGAGCGCAAGCGACATCAATATCGAGCGCAGCAGGCTGGACTTGCCCGACTGCGGGCCGCCGGTGACCGCCGCGTGGCCCGCGGCACCGGAGAAGTCCGCCCAGAGCAGGTCGCGGCGCTGCTCGTAGGGCTTGTCCACAATCCCGACCGGGACGGCAAGGCGACCGTTACCGAAGAACCCGACCGGGGACAACCCGCGATCCTCGGTGACCGACAACGGCGGCAGCAGCTGGTCGAGCGATGGCGGCGCCTCCAGCGGTGGCAGCCACACCTCGTGGGCCGGCGGCCCCTGCCCGCGCAACTTGGCCACCACGACGTCCAGCACGCTGGGCTCACTGACTTTCTCTGGCGGCGCGTCGAGCGCCTCAGGGGAAGGCGCGGCTAGCTCGGGTAAGTCCACATAGTCGGGCACGAACATCCGCGGCCGCAGATCTGAGGTGATCGGCGCTGACGTGGCCATCGCGACGACCCGGCCGACCCGATAGGGGCCTGAGACGTAAGCCGCCTTGAAGCGCTCCATGGAGGCGGTGTCGAATTTCAGGTAGCCCGAGCCGGGCACCGAGGGCAGCTCGTAGGCGTCGGAAACGCCCAGCACCGCGCGGGACTCCCCGGCGGAGAAGGTCTTCAGCCCGATCCGGTATGACAGGTGTGACTCCAAGCCCCGCAGTTTGCCCTCTTCCAGGCGCTGCGAGGCCAGCAGCAGGTGCATCTGCAGCGAACGGCCCAGCCGCCCGATCGCCACGAACAGGTCGATGAACTCCGGACGCTGCGCGAGCAGCTCAGAGAACTCGTCGATCACGATGAACAACGCCGGTAACGGATCGAGGTCGGCGCCGTTGTCCCGGGCCTTCTCATAGTCCTTGACGTTGGCGAAGTTCCCTGCGGTACGCAGCAGTTCCTGGCGGCGGTTCATCTCGCCGGCCAGCGCGTCGTGCATGCGCGAAACCTGGGTCAGGTCGTCGGCCAGGTTGGTGATCACCGCGGCGACGTGCGGCGCGTACTCCATGCCCAGGAACGTCGCACCACCCTTGAAGTCGACCAGCACGAGGTTCAACGCCGCCGACGAGTGGGTGGCGATGAGTCCTAGTACAAGGGTGCGCAGGAACTCCGATTTCCCCGATCCGGTGGCCCCGACGCACAGCCCGTGCGGGCCCATGCCGCCGTGGGCGGCCTCCTTGATGTCCAGCTCCACGGGCTGGCCGAACTCACCGAGCCCGATGGGCACCCGCAACCGGTCTCGGACCGGGCGCGGTCGCCAGGCCTGGGCGACGTCGAAGGCATGGGGATCTTCCGGCAGGCCGAGCAGTCCGAGCAGTCCGGTGTTGCCCAGCAGCGGCGCGTCGTCGCCGTGGGACTCCGCTTCGCCCAAGCGGAACGGCGACAGGGCCCGTGCCACCGCCTCGGCCTCGGCGACGGCGAGCGAGTCGGGAGCTCCGAAGAACTCGACCCCGGTCGCCCCGCGGGCGCCGATCTGCCCACCCTCGATCGCCAGCTGTAGCCCCCGGCGGCTGGTCAGGGTGCCCAGCGAACCCGAGAGGTCCAGCAGGGTGACACCGGCTAGCCCCTCCTCGAGGATGATCTGCTCTGCGCCGGTGACCTCGCCGCCGTCGACGACGATCAGGATGTGCGGTCCCTCCCCGGGCGGCGGGGCACTGCGGGAGAATCGGGGGCGGTCCCGGAGCTGCTCGGCGAGCATTTCCTCGATCCGGGCCAGCGAACCGGCCATCATCCGCACCGGCCCGACACCATCGACGTGGCTCGGGTGCTGCACATGGGGCAGCCACTTCGCCCACTCCCAATCCAGCTTCGCCCGCCCGGTGGTGACCACGGCGACGAGCAGATCGTCGGGAGTGTGGAAGGTGGCCAGCTGCGCCACCATCGAGCGGGCCAACCCGCGCGACGCGGCCGGTTCGCCAGAGATCCCGATCGCGGCGAAGCCGCGAACCGAGATGGCGATCGGCAGCTCCGGCACGATGGAATGGGCCCGGACGAACTGGCGCAGCGCCAATGTGGTGATCGGTTCCAGCTCATCGACCGGACCGGTCTGCGGCGCCACCAGCCGGGTAGCCAGCCGTTGCGATCCCCGGCAGATCCGTACCGTGGCGAAGTCGAGGTCGCCGCCGCGCCGTTCCCACATCCGCCGGCTGCTCGCGATCGACCACAACGCGGCCGGATCGGGATGGCTCCACTCCAACGCCGCGCGCTGCTCCTGCGCGGCCTCCCGGGCCCGCTCGCGCATCTGGCCCAGGTACCGCAGGTAGTCCTTGCGGTCGGCGTTCATCTCGGCCTTGGCCTGGCCACCACGGCTACCACCGGCGAACATACCGACGGTCGAGACCACCATCATGATCGGGAACATCAGGAACAGCGGGTTGCTCTTGCCCTC
>JAICSB010000360.1 GCA_025937115.1 Pseudonocardiaceae bacterium
GGCCGACCGCTTCAGTACCTGGAATGAAGTCACCGGGCTGACCACCGCAGCCTGAACCACCCGACAGAACCGACCGTCCCTACCTCAACCACGCACTGAATGATCGCCGAGGCGCGCCAGACCGAACAAGTTGACAATGCCCGATCGGTGCTCACCTCGGTCGGGTGGGGGCCGTCGGGTGGGGGCCATGGTTCAGCACGCGAGTGAAGAACCGGCGGGTGGCGGCGAGGTCCCGCTTCTGCGAGACCAGGACGTCGATGACCTGCCCGTGTTGGTCGACCGCCCGGTACAAGTACACCCACCGCCCGGCGACCTTGACGTACGTTTCATTCACGAACCAGCGATCCCCGGGGACGTGCCGGCAGGGTCGGGCGGCATCGATCAGCAGCGGGGTGAACCGCTGGACCCACCGGTAGATGCTCACGTGATCCACGTCGAGACCCCGCTCGCCCAGCAACCCCTCAACATCCCCATACGACAACCCGCAGGCAGATGCCAGCGCACCGCCCAATGCCACTAAGCTAGCCGGTTCAAACGATCTTGAAGCGTTGTGTTTGGTGGGGGCACCAACAAGACGTGCTGCTATGGAGGCTGCCAGCGTCCCACGGGGCAGAGCGCAGATGGAGGTGCATGCCACGGACCATTCGGTTACCACAACAGGTGTGACTCTACGCCATTGGGATGTATCCATCTGCGTTCGATAACGGTCAGCGTATGATCGTGTAATAACATAAGGTATCTTCTCTCGCGGCCCATGGATGCGTCACCGAACGTAGCTGTAGCGGCGGCGATCGCATGCCGGAGGTGGTTCAGGATGGACAGCTACATCTCGCACGACCGTTTTGATTGGTCATGGCAACTTGATTTATTTCGCGCAGGCTCCCGGGAGGCGTCCTAGCCGGTCGGACAACCAGGCGCCCCCACAGTGAAAGCTGGATTGAGGATTTTTTACTCCGCGTCGGCGACCGCATAATCGCGTCGATCATCTGGATATCCGCTATACGCTTGAACCTAGTTTTACGCGAGGTTTGCACATGACCCTTCTTGAGATTGCCTTCATCGCCTTCGTTGCCTACCGGATATGGAAGTCATATCTCCTCCAGTATTGGGCAGGTGTCATCTGTGGGAGGTTCGGAATAGATTTACCTCCCCCGAAACCGCCAAAGTGTCCGGTATGCCGCGATGTTGGGCACATCGTTATAGGTAAGGAACGGGTATACTATCGGGGGATTGGGTACCAGGTACACGATAGAACTCGAAGATGTGACTGCCGGAAGGTGTGGAAGCGGTTGCCTTGAAACTATTTCTACGTTGGCTCAATATGACGATTCACGGTTACTGGCGGATCTGGCTGGGTCGGCGCCCCATTGTCATAGAGCCGTATGAGGACAGTGTCAGCCGCGCCAAAGATGCAACCAGCGACCACAGGGCCGACGAAATCGGCCAAGTCGATTCTGTAGTGTGCGCAAATTTGTAACAGGTCATGAAGTTCGGGCGGTACGGTAGGTGAATTGTAACTGGTCAGGTCGTCACAGGGTGGTTTATTGATGTGCGGGCAGCCAGGGTCGGCCTTCGGCGAGCATGACGAGGACGTCGAGGAAGTGCTTGCCGTGTTTGGCGGTGGTGGATAGGTAGCTGCGGATCGCGCAGAACTGTGTGGCTCCGGTGAGGGTGCGTAGGCAGCCGGATATCTTCTGCCGTATCTTGATCATGCGGATGTCGCGCTCGGAGCCGTTGTTATCGGCGGGTATTCGCCAATCTCGGGTGAAGCGGAGGTAGTCGTCTTGCCGGTCGAGCAGCCTGCGGGCGAGTGCGTTGTGCTTGCGCATCACCTTGTCGCTGCGGGCTGTGGTGGAGGTGATGCCGATCTGGACCGCGCAGCGGTAGAGCTGGATCTGCGTGTCGAGGGCGTCGGGGTTGACGGCGTCGGTGCCGGTGGCGATCGCATCGGCGACCAGCTTCTGCATGGTGACGAGCGCGTCGTGGGCCTGGGTGGCCCAGCACCAGTCAACGTCGGGCTCCGCAGTGTCGGTGACGGCCTGCAGCTCACGCTGGACGTGGGCACAGCAGAGCTGGTGTTCGACGTCGACGTAGCTGTCGTAGGGTGCCCACGCGTCGTGCACCGCCACACCACGCAAGCGGTCCAGGACGCCGGCCGCGTCGATGCCCTCGCGGCCGCGCTTGGGGTGGCAGGTGATCAGGGTGTACTTGCCGGTGCGGGCGCAGTGGACCCAGTGCAGCCTGTTCGCCACGCGCAGGCCGGTCTCGTCGAACCCGACTACCTCGGACGTGGCGATGCGGTCTGTGACCTCCTTGAGAAACCCCTCGAGCCCGTCCGCGGCACGTTGGGTCACGGTGGCCACGGTGCCTTCGGAGACCGGGGTGCCGAACAACTCGGCCAGCGCCTGGGCGGTGCGCTTCTTCGACAGGAACTGCCCCACATACAAATAGAGGATGATCGCAGTGATCCGCGGCCCATACTGCACTGGCGCTGTCACACCCTGCGGCGCGGTACCGCACGTGGTAATCCCACAGGCGCAGCGGCGTGCGACGAGCTGGTGCTCGGTGACCCGCACCGTCATCGGCGGCAGATCGAACACCTGCCGCCGCTGCATCCCGACTTCCGGGGCCTCCGCCAGGTCAGCGCCGCAGCCGGTGCACGGGCCAGGCTCGTGCCGCAGCCGCTCGTCCGGCTTGTCGACCAGCGCCAACGTCGACCCCGGATGTCCCGGCTGCCCGCCCGGTTTGCGGCTGCTCTTGCGGCGCAGTGACTTCGGAACAGGCTTAGCAAACGGCGAGTCCGACGACGGCGGCTTCGACGAGTTCCGCGAGTTTGCCCCAACTGCCGCTTCAGCTCGGCATTCTCAGCGCGCAGCTGCTCCACCATCACCCGCAGCTCCGACATCATCGCCCGAAGCCGCGCGTTCTCCGCAGCAAGCTCCTCATAGGACAGATGGCGATCAGCAGGCACCCAACCATCATCAACAAGACAACGAGAAGATCAACTCGCCACGCTGAGGACCTGACCAGTCACGGTGAATTAAGATGAAGAATGGTCATCGCTATGCACCCAGGTTCCGGAGGTAGGCACTCTGCGCAGGTCGCGGGACTGTAACCAACCGATAAGAGTCCTGCTGGCATGGTGCCTCGACAGGCAGGTGGTCCAGGCCGCGGAGACCTCGCCTAATATAACAGCTCTTCCTCTTCGTGGGGTCACTTATTCGACCCGTGCCAGTCTGACATCTCCAAAATTTTCAATTACTCTGGCACTCTGTATATTAGACGCGAGTCTTCAGATATTGGAGCAAGGCGTAGATCAAGCCGATAAGAATTAGCGCTACAACACCAGCGCCCCAACTAACGTCTACAGTGGTGACTATGACGGCTCCAGCTGCAGTTACTTTCCAGAATAGTCGGGAGTTTAGCACCCAGAGCGCTCCCCGAACCGCCAAGTAGAGCAGCAATAGCACGAACCCCATCTCCAGCAAAGCCGGTAAATATTCCACGGGTCACCAACCGTCGACATTCGCCGAGCTAACCTGATCAAACTGCCAGTGCATGAGTCTGGGTCACGTCCCATGATATCATCCCGCAAGAATTTTCAGATAGTAATCCGCCCGTCACGCTGTGCGTTCGTCCAGTACAGTGCAGGACGTCCCGCGCTGTGACCCAGCGGCGAGATAATAAGATTGACGGCAAGGCCGTCCAGAACAATCATGGGCTCCCGATACTGAACGCCCGCCGCGAGGAACTGGAGTCGGAAGCCCTCTGATGTTTCCAATCGTCGGCGTCGCGGTCATCATTTCGATCATGCTGACGACCGGCGCCATAGGGTTCGCCATAGTTGCGGGCTTAGGCTCAGTCAACTCAGCAACGGAATCATCTATCTCAGGGGGTTGCACGCTCGGCAAGTTAGTGGTGGGTGCTTTGCTGACTGCGCTCGAGGGCTGATCCGGGGAAGCGGGGTAACCAGTGGGACAGGCGTGCCCAACCTTAACTCCGGTATGCCGCGGCGTCACGGGGGTCGACACTCTCTGCTGTTGGTTCCGCGATGTGCTCGGTCGCTGAGGCATTGTCAACTTGTTCGGTCTGGCGCGCCTCGGCGATCATTCAGTGCGTGGTTGAGGTAGGGACGGTCGGTTCTGTCGGGTGGTTCAGGCTGCGGTGGTCAGCCCGGTGACTTCATTCCAGGTACTGAAGCGGTCGGCC
>JAICSB010000727.1 GCA_025937115.1 Pseudonocardiaceae bacterium
CCGGCGCACGGCGTCGGCGAGCTCGTCCAGCGACGCGGATTTCATCAAGTACCCCGAGGCCCCGGCCTGTACCGCAGCCAGCACGTCGGCATCCGCGCCGGAGGCGGACAGCACCAGCACCCGGATGTCGGGATTGGATTCGATGATGCACCGGGTGGTTTCCGCTCCGGACGGTCCGCCGGCACCGAAATGCAGGTCCATCAGCACCACGTCCGGACCGGCGGCAGCGATGATGCGCAACGCGGCCGCACCGTCAACCGCGGTGGCCACCACCTCAAAGCCACGCTCGCCGAGGTCGCGGGCCACCCCGTCGCGCCACATCGGGTGGTCGTCGACCACCATGACCCGGATCACCGCCCGGCCGTCACCACGGCAGCCGGTCACCGCGCCACGCCGTGCCGGACGCGAGCCAGCCGCACCTCCCACTCGGTACCCCGCCCCGGACCGGTATCCAGCGTCAACGTGGCGCCCAGATCGGCTACCCGGCCGCGGATCGAGCGCGACACTCCCATCCGGCCGTCATGCAGCGCACCGGCAAGCTGCCCGCTGTCGACCCCCGGTCCGTCGTCCCGGACGCTGAGCACCACTTCGTCGTCGAGATCTTCGACCAGTACCCATGACCTCGCCTCTGGACCGCCGTGCCGGGCGGTGTTGGCCAACGCCTCCCGGACGACGGCGACCAGCTCGTCGACATCGGCGGCGGGTAGTGGTACTGCGGTCGCGGGCACTGACACCTCCACCCGGGGACCGGCCAGCAGCTGCACCGCGCCGGCCAGATCCTGCTCGCCGGTAGCGCCCGGCGTCGCCGTCGAGAACAGGTACCGCAATGCGATCTCCTGCTCTCCAGCCAACCGCGCCAGCTCACCGGCCTCCCCATCGAGCTGGCCACTGCGGGCTCGCATCCGGGCCAGCACCTGCATCACGCTGTCGTGGACTGATCTGGCCAGCCGCTCCCGTTCAGTGGCGGCTGCCTCGGCGCGGGCCGCCCTTCGAAGCTGTTCGCTCGCCCGCCGAGCCGCCGTCGCCGCAAGTCCGAGCACGAACCCGGTTCCCACCAGCAGGATCGCGTCGCGGGCGAGGTCGATGCTGAAAAACCCGCGCACCCAGACGTCGACCACCGCGACGGCGACGCCGAACAGCGCCCCGGCGGCCCGGCCGGCGTGCACGGCGGCGGCGACCACCGGGCCGCTGGCCCACACCGTGGTGAGCAGCGGGGTTCGCTGGGCGACTTCGGTGAGCTGCTCAGTGGACAGCACCAGCGCCGAGGAACCCATCAGCGTCAGTGTCACCAGCAGGTCGATCACGATCACGCGGGTACGGCGGGTGCGGTCGTAGCTGTAGGCCAGGCAGGTCGCGACGGTCCACCCGGCGATCCCGGCGAGCACCGCCCAGCCCAGAGCTGGCCGAGCGAAACCATGGTGGTGCACCGTGATCGCCGCGATCGCGAAAGCTGCCGTAATGACCCGGAACAACACCACGCCCCGCCACAGCGGCGTCATGATGTCGGTGGCGCCCGGCATACCCGCGGATCATGCCAGTGCTCAAGTGGCGAGCGAGTACTGGCCCCCGTCACGCGCACCGCACCGCACCCGGCTTCCCGAACTCCACAGGAGAGCTGCCCGGGCGCTCCCTAACAGCTCTGCTGTGGAGTTCGGGAGCTGTAGCGCGGTGGGTGAGGCAGCGCGGTGGGTGAGGCAGCGCGGTGGGTTAGGCAGCGCGGTGGGTTAGGCAGCGCGTTGGCGGAGTACGGCGCGGACTTGGGCGGCGAACGCGTCTGGGTTGCGCAGCACGTCGGTGGCGCTGGCCCGCAAGACGGTCCAGCCTAGGGC
>JAICSB010000432.1 GCA_025937115.1 Pseudonocardiaceae bacterium
CGCTGCCCTAGACCCCGGCGGCACACTGACACAGTGGTGCGCCGACGGGAGAAACCGTGGAACACACGGCTGAGCAGACAATCACTATTCTGCGGGGTGGCGCCGGGTACGTTCGGGTGATCCTGCGGGGTCACTCCGATCACCATGTCGCCCAGCGACTCCGGACGCAACTCGGTGCGGTCCTCGACGCCGGAGCGCGGTACCTGACCGTAGATCTCTCCGGTCTCACCTGCTGCGATGAAATTGTGCTCGACGTTCTCGACTGGGCGGCGCGTCGAGCGTCCTCGCAGCAGGGTTGGCTCGCGTTGACTGGTAGTCATCGCCACTTCCGATTCGCCGCGCGGTGACATCGGTTAGGAGATCAAGCAAAAAGGACTGTGTGGTGCCCGCCAAGTTGCAGATGGAGCGCACCGGGGCCAATGTGCCGCGGGAGGATGAACATTGTGCGGTGCGCTCGCAACGACGCCTGGTGGCCGGGAATTTCAGAGCAGCAGGGCGCAACCACTCTAGATCAACAATCCGTGCCGCCGGCGGAACTAACGGCCGGGACCCATAAAAGTGAGTGGGTCACCAAGGGCGCGGATATCCGTCGCGTCGACACCGAAGGCGTCGCAGACATGGCTCAGGACGAGCCGCCGGCACGGCGGGATACCCGCGTCGCAGGCGGGTGCGCTGAGGGCTACCGGCGGGTCGACGCGCCCTGTAATCTTGCTACCAGCGCTCATGCCCCCGCGCATCGCTCGGTTTGAGGGAGAGTAGGGGTTTGGCGCGGAGCTGCCCCAGACCCCGGTGGCTGACAAGTGTCGATTGTCGGCCCGGGAGATCACATGGCGATTAGTCGTAGGCGAGTACAGCGGAGTGCTGACCGAGGCGAGCGTATCACTGCATCGGCATCTGAATTCCGCGGCATGAACGTTCCCGACACGCTGATAGCAGCAACCCATGCACTCAGCGACCGCACCGACCTTGCACACGCACCTGCCCTCGCTGGCTTGCTGCAAAATCGTGCCGATCACATGGAACGCAACATCACCATCTGGCGACGTACCAGACAAGACGTCCCCGCGCTCATTGAAAAATACTACGGCGTGTACCTCACCGTTGCCAGAGCTGTTCTCCTCGATCCACCGTTACGGCCCTGACCTGCATCACACCGTCACCAGCTGAACTGGAACCCAACCAACACCGTAGCATCGCAAGTGGACGACCAGATGAACGTCGAGCAATCCATCCACGGCCCCCGTCGGCGTCTACCCCTCTACGCCGCTCAGCATCGCGGCCGTAACCCCGCGATCACCGAGCAGACAGGCACCGAGAGCAAGTTAGACTCCGGCAGGACAGGCATTCCGCGTATGCCATTAACGTGCCATTAGGGCAGTCGACCACGGTCAATAGTGGATAACTTCTGACCGGGCTCGATCGACAAATCGAGGGCTCTGACGGCATGTCGAGCGCAGCATTCCAAGCTGGCCACTTGGGTTCAATTTCCTTCGTCACCTAGCTGCGGAGGAAAGGCGCGTGCAGATCAAGATTAGACCGTCTCCGGGCCGTCAGACGTCAGGTAGAGGTGAGAATTGGCGAGAACTATCGAGATGCCTTCCTCTGCTCACGACTGCTTTTTCGCAGACCGTAGAGATCACCCAGATCTACGAAGACCGAGGCGAGGCCCAGCCGCCCACAGGCGGGTCGTGAGCTCCGTATAGCAGTAAGGAATGTGCTCGACCACCTCAAGCCGACTCGCGCATGACCCGCCGCGCTATCTCCTCCACCTGCTCCACAGTCAGCACTGGTTTCGTACCCTCCCGTACGGCGCGCGTCAGAATCCGGCGGATCAAGGCCGACGTCGGGACGTGTTCCTCGGCCGCACGTGCCTTTAGCGTCTCGGCGAGAGCAGCAGGCACCCGCACCGAGAGAACAGCTTGGTCGTTTTCCAGCCCCTCGGCCTCACCCGCCTCGGTTTCTTCGTCCAGGTACTCGGCCCGGATGGCGTGCCGGCGGGCACGGACAGCACTATCAGTCATCGCTCACCGTCTCCTTCTAGATAGCTGCGCAGGTCGACCCCGCGCGCCTTCCACGCAGTGATCCCAGCCCAGTTGACCGGGTCCACGATCACCGTAAGGACGAACCCGCCCCCGGTGGGTAACCGATCAGCCGGATCGCCGGTGCGACTCTTCGGATCGGGATCTCGCACGATCGCCCGTGGATCAGCGGCGGTCATGGAGCGTGAGTCGGGTGGTTAGTGCGCAAGTCCCCCCACGGACTTGAACCCCCACAGCTGAGTACCCCGGCACCCAACCCTGCCCACCATGCAACAACGCAACGGCCTCGTTGGTCGCGCTGGACTAGTACGCGAGGACCTGGCCCGGCTAAGGACCCCTGCTGGACACCGGTGCCTCGAGCGCTAGGTGGCCCCGAAGACTAGTGCTCCCGGTGCTCCCCGGGCAGGGCCGCACAAGAACGTCGTGCGAGAGAAGACGGAGGGGTACATGCAGTGGTGCCAGGTGTTCATCACTGCTTTTTCGGGACGATCTCTATCGTGGCCGGGTCAAAACGGCGAGCACCGGGCCCCGGTGGGTGCAGCGTAATCGCCATCAAAGTGTCGATCACGGCCCGGCATCGATCCGTACCCTGTTCAAGCATCGCCTCCCAGACACCGCGGACCCGCTCGACGGCGGCCTGGCGAACTTCACTGGCCGCAGTGATGAACGCTCCGAGCACGCTGACGCGGCCTGCGTCGGCAATGTGCGCTTCCACGGCATCTAGGCGGGTCCGCAACCGCGAGGTGATCGCGCGGAACTGCGCCGGTGTCACCGTGTCGTCATCGGCGAACTCAACAGCGATGCTCTGCAGCCGCGACCGCAGGCTTATGGCCTCACTGCGCAACGCGGCAACGTCAACTCTGGTGCCATCGGAGATCAGCTCGATCGCATCAGGCCGAGCGAGACGTTCCACGACGATCGCGCAGACATAAGCATCGGCGTGGTCACCGCGGCGGGCAACATGGCCGTTAGAGCGACACCGATAGGTGTGGTAGGTCGGCATCGAGGTACCGGCGCACACAGGGCCCCGGCACACACCACAGACCGCGATGCCCGACAACAATCGCCGCGGCGATGGCGGTGCCTGCCGACGAGAGGGATCGGACAGCAGCGCGACCGCGGCTCGCCAGGTTTCCTCAGCAACGATCGGCTCCCAACGAGCGGGGCCGATGATCTCCCCGTGATAGGCCCGTAGCCCCGCGTTGCGGGGGTTGACCAGCAGCGCACGCACGGTCTCGGTGCACCATTGAGAGGGCTGCCCGGCCCGTGCTCCGGCAATGCGCACGCGGCCGCTAGTCAGTCCTGCGGCGTTCCACCGACGGGCGATACCTGCCAGCGTCCCACCGGCCAGGAGCGCGGCGTACCCGTCACGGATCGCATCGGCCTGGGCACGATGGTGGCTTATCCGATCAGGACCAAAGCCGAAGGGAACTGGTCCGCCTGGTGGCTCCCCCAGCTCTGCCGCCTGCTGGTAGGCCCGGCGCTGCCGGGCACCCTTGCGTTCCACCTCAGCCCTGGCGACAGAGGCAAGGATGCGCCCGACCAGCCGGCCCATGTCGGTAGAAAGGTCCAGATCACCACTGACCGTGGCCAGTTTCACA
>JAICSB010000487.1 GCA_025937115.1 Pseudonocardiaceae bacterium
CATCGTCGCGACCATCCAGACTGAGCAGGACCGGATCATCCGGGCCAAGCCGCAGGGAGTGCTCGTCGTCCAGGGTGGGCCGGGCACCGGCAAGACCGCGGTCGCGCTGCACCGGGCCGCGTACCTGCTCTATACCCACCGCCGGCAGCTCGCCAAGCGCGGCGTGCTGGTCGTCGGGCCCAACTCGACGTTCCTGCGCTATATCGGGCACGTGCTGCCCTCCCTGGGCGAGACCAGCGTGCTGCTGGGCACGGTGGCGCAGCTGCATCCGGGGTTGCACGCCCGCGGCGTCGAGCCCGACGACACCGCCGCCGTCAAGGGTCGCCTGGAGATGGCGAAGGTGCTGGCCGCAGCGATCCGGGACCGCCAGCAGGTACCCACCGAACCGATCGAGCTCACCGTCGAGGCCCAGCGAATCCAGCTCGACAGCGCGGTGTGCCAGCCGGCTCGCACCAGGGCGCGGCGCTCGCACCGGCCACACAACGAGGCCAAGCGGATCTTTCACCAGGAGGTCGTGACGGCCCTCGCCGACCGCATCGCGGGCGGCCTGGGCGGCGACGTTCTGAACCGTGGCGACCTGGCGGACATCCGCACCGAGTTACGGGGTAGCCCCGAGCTGACCGCTGCGCTGGACACGCTGTGGCCGACGCTGTCGCCGGAGCAGCTGCTCACCAACCTCTACTCCGATCCGCAGCGGCTGGCCAGCGCCACCCACCGGGTGCTACCGGACCAGGAACGCGACCTGCTAGCGCGATCCGCGCCCAGCCCGGACGTCGACCCTGAGCTGGTGTGGACCCCCGCCGACGTCCCATTGCTGGACGAGGCCGCCGAGCTGCTCGGCTCCGACGGCAGCGCCGAGGCCGCCCGGGAAGCCGCCGCGCTGCGCGCGGAGTTGCAGTACGCCCAAGGCGTGCTGGACATCCTGGACCTCGACGAGGACCTCGACCCTGAGCTGCTGCGCGCCACCGACCTCATCGACGCCGACCGGCTGGCCGACCGGCAGCGGGCCCGCGGCTACGAGAGCACCGCCGAGCGCGCCGCGGCGGACCGCACCTGGACCTACGGTCACATCATCATCGACGAGGCGCAGGAGCTGTCCCCGATGGCGTGGCGGGTGCTCATGCGGCGCTGCCCGAGCCGGTCGATGACGGTCGTCGGGGACCTCGCTCAGACCGGATCCCGGGCCGGTGCAGGTTCCTGGCAGGACATGCTCGGTCCCTATGTGGCGCAGCGCTGGCACCTGGAAGAGCTGACGATCAACTACCGGAACCCCGCCGAGATCGCGGAACTGGCCGACAACGTACTGGCCGCCATCGACGTCGACATCACCCCACCGCGGTCGGTGCGCCGCAGCGGCGTGGCGCCCCTCGCGGTTCGGGTGGGCTCGCTGGCCGACGAGTTGCCCGCGGTGGTCGCCGAGGAGGCCACCGCGGTGGGCGACGGCCGGCTCGCCGTGCTCGCGCCGGCGGCTGGGGTGGACGAGCTGCGCACGATCTTGGGGTCATCAGAGCAGAGCGCGCCGGGCGTCGACGACCTCGATGCACCGGTAACCGTGCTGACCGTGCACCAGGCCAAGGGCCTGGAGTTCGACGCGGTCGTGCTGGTCGATCCGGCGGCGATCGTGGCCGAGTCACCCCGCGGTCTCAACGACCTCTACGTGGCCCTGACCCGCTCGACGCAACGGCTGTGCATCGTGCACCCCGGCGACCTGCCCCCTGTGCTCGCCCCCAACCTCGCCTGACGCGCCTCTCGGTACTCTCAGCATCCCGAACTCCACAACAGAGTTGTCTCAGGAGGGTCTGGCAGCTCTGCTGTGGAGTTCGGGAACGGTAGAGCTGAGGTAGGAACGATCACTGCGGAGGGGTTCAGCACTGTTCGCTGCGTCCAGGGTTGCGCATCGGTCTACTGGGACCGCACTCGCCTTGCTGGTGGGACTGCTGGGGGTGTTGGTGGCGTTGGTGCTGCCGTTCCTGCCGGTGACCGCGGACCAGACCGCGGTGAGCTGGCCCGCTCCTGGGCACCCCGTGGTGTCGAGTACGGCGTTTTTCGCGCCGTACCGGCCGGCGGAGCTGACTGCGACTGTGCCGTGTTCGGCGATTCGCGCCGCGACCGACCGGGGCGGTGCCGTCACCGTGCTGGCGACTGGCCCGGACGGGGACGGGCTGGTGCTGCGGACCGAAGCCGGCGTGGCCCGGCTGCTGCTGGGTCGCCGGGTGGTGAGCACCCAACCGGTGGCCGGAGTCTTCAGCGACTGCCGGACCCGGGTGCACGCCGACCCGACCGGCGCGGTGATCACCATCGGGAGCACTAAGACGATCAAGCTGGCCGATGAACCGGTGCCCAAGGTGTTCGCCTTCCGTACCGACCTCGACGCCGGGCAAGCCGCCGGGATGGCCGCTACCGCCCGCACCGCCAGCCCATTCGCCACCAGCCCGAGCCGGGTCAAGATCGTTCTCATCGCCGTGCAACTGCTCACGGTGCTGATCGCGCTCGGCCTGCTGGCCCGCGGTCGGCGCGCTGGTAAGGATCCCGCGCGCCCACCCGGTCGGTGGCGCACGGCCTGGGTCGACGTGGGAGTGCTCGGCGTACTGGCCGGCTGGGCGATCATCGGTCCGCTGACCGACGACGACGGCTTCGCCACCACAATCGCTCGCAACGCCGCGCGGACCGGCAACGTCGGCAACTACTACCGGTGGTGGAACGCCTCGGAGACACCGTTCGCGCTGACCGAGCAACTGCTCGCACCGCTGACCCAGATCAGCCTGGCGCCGCTGTGGCTGCGGCTGCCCAGCACCGTGCTGGGTATCGCGACCTGGTTCGTGGCGAGCCGGGGGGTGCTCGGCGCGGCGCTGCCAGCGGTGGCGGGCACCGTCCGGATCCGGCTGCTCGCGGCGGTGTGCCTGCTCGCCGCTTGGCTGCCCTACAACCTCGGGGTGCGCCCCGAGCCGTACGTGGCGTTCGGCGTCACCGCTGTGCTGGCGCTGCTGTGGCGGGCTCGTGGACTCGCCGCGCTGGGCTGGGCTGCACTGGTCGCCGGGCTGACCATCCCGATCAGCCCCAGCGGACTGCTCGTCGCCGCCCCAATCGTGGTCTTCGCGCCGCGCATCGTGGCGATCCTGCGCGAGTCAGCGCGCGGGCGGGCTGAGGTGGCGGCGCGAGTGCTGCTGCTGGGTTGCGTCGGCGCGGTCGGCC
>JAICSB010000693.1 GCA_025937115.1 Pseudonocardiaceae bacterium
ACGGTGTACTGCAGTTCAGGACGCGGCAGCCCGCGCAGCACGAGCGCGAGACGTGAGCGCGTCTCCATGGGGGATTCCGCTCGAGGGTCGGACAGGTCGATCACCCCAGGCACCCGACGGCGCCAGCGCGCCCGCGGGTACCGGCCCTGGATGCGGAGCACGGCCGCCGGGGGGAAGCGCCCAGCGCTGGCCAGCGCGTCCAGCGCTATCACCGCCTCCACTGTGGGTAGCCACCGGGCCAAATCCCACGCCGTCCGCAGCGCCGTCGTGACGGGTACGCCGGCACAGTCACCGATCTCGTCGCTCGCGAGCAGGTCACGGTGGATGGACAGGCCCGGCTGTTCTCGGAAGTCACCGCCGGGCACTGTCAGCTCGGCGTTCGCCTCCGCTGGCGCGCATCGCGCCCCGAGCAGTTCCGCGGCGGAGTAACCGGATAGCACGCACCGCCCCGGAACGAGCAGCAGCGCTGCCTGCGACCGGACGGCAAGATCAGTTGGTACGTCCGCGAGCACGTAGATGTCGGGAAACAGCCGGCGGTACCGGGAGCCGCGGAGCGCCCGCTCAGTGAGCAGCCCGCGCTGTACCGCGCCGGATCCGCGGAACGGCGTGGCCCCGAGTGTCAGTTCGTCGATCACACCCCAGACCCTGCACCACGCCCCCGCCAACACCCACCCACGCGCCCCCTAACAGGCCAAACTATCCACAGGCGGGCGCCCATCCACAGGCAGCACCAGAAACGTCGGTGGTGTCGAGTTCACGGCGAGGACCGACGTGCGGGCGCACCAGAAACGTCGGTGGTGTCGAGTTCACGACACCGGGCAGCGCCGGGTTAGAAGTAGACGGCGGCGATGAGGGTGAAGACTAGGGCGGCGCCTAGGACTTGCAGGGTGCGGTCGCCTAGGGCGATCTCTTCGGGTTCGCCGCCGTTGCCGCCGTCGACATCTACGGCGTAGCGCAGGATGGCTATCACGAAGGGAACCAGGGAGATCACCGGCCAGCGCGAGTGGTTGGTCTGGCTGAGCTGAAACGCCCACGAACCGTAGGTCATGATCACGCCGGTGGCGGAGAGAGTCCACACGAAGCGCAGGTAGGAAGCGGTGTAGCGCTCCAGCGACTTGCGGATCTTCGCGCCGGTCCGCTCAGCGAGCCGGATCTCGGCATAGCGTTTACCGGCCACCATGAACAGTGATCCGAATGCGGTGGTCAGCAGGAACCACTGGGACAGTGCGATCCCCGCGGCGGCGCCGCCCGCGATGGCCCGCAGCAGAAAGCCGGACGCGACGATGGAGATGTCCACCACTGGCTGGTGTTTGAGCCAGAAGCAGTAGGACAGCTGCACCGCGATGTAAACCACGGTGACCAGGACCAGGTCCGTCGACGCCAGGAAAGACACCCCGATCGCCGCCACGAACAGCGCGGCTGCGACGGCCAGGGCCAGCCGCGGTGGCACCACTCCGGCGGCGATCGGCCGGTTGCGCTTGGTCGGGTGCGCGCTGTCGGCCTCGACGTCCTGGACATCGTTGACCAGGTACACGCCGGACGCGGCGAGCGAGAACGCGATAAACGCGATCCCGACGGCAATGACAACGGGCAGGTGGAAGATGGTGCCGCCGGCGAACGGCGCGGCCAGCACCAGGACGTTCTTCACCCATTGCCGGGGCCGCATGGTGCGGACCAGCCCGAGCAGCGCGTTGTCTGCCCTGGTGGAAATCCGCGGCGCGGTGGTGGTCATCAACGTCCTCTCGAAAGTAGCCGCCGTCGCATCCCGGCACCGATGGCTGCGCCCAGCGCCGAGCCCACCAGCACGTCGCTCGGGTAGTGCACGCCCAGCACCAGTCTGCTGATCAGCATCGGTGCCACCATCACCGGGGTCAGCCGGCGGCGCAGCAGGCCGCCGTAGAGCACCGCTGCCGCGGTGGTCGACGCCGCGTGCGAGGACGGGAAGGACAGCTGACTCGGCGTGCCGGCCAGCACTTCA
>JAICSB010000265.1 GCA_025937115.1 Pseudonocardiaceae bacterium
ACCGTCCCCCCGGCTCGTCGAGCAGGTGCACGAAGCAGACGTCGGTCGAAGTGGTCTCGGTGATCAGATCAGCCACTCGCTGGACGACCCGGTCGAGATCAAGGCCCGCCGACAAGATCTCGATCACGCGATGGAGCAGCTGGGCATCGGAATCGGCGTCAGCCAGGCCCAGCCGCGAGTGGATCATTGGAAGACTCCCTCGCGCAGCGCCGCGGCGACCGCGCCGGAACGGTCCGGGACGTTGAGCTTGCGATAGATGCCGCGAGCGTGGGTCTTGACGGTCTCCTCGCTGACGGTCAGGCGCCCGGCGATGGCGCGGTTGGACAGGCCGGCCACCATCAGTGCGAGTACCTCGCTCTCGCGCTGGGTCAGCCCGAGATGCGCCCCGGGCCAGAACTCCCCGCCGCGCAGATGAGCCACCGACATCGCGACCTTCGTCGCCAGGCTGGGATCGATCAGCACCTCGCCCTGGTAAATGCGCTGCAGGTGATCCACCAGCTCCGCGCCCCGCACCCGCTTGAGCAGGAAGCCGGCCGCACCCAGCCGTAGCGCCTGGTAGAGGTACTGTTCGTCGTCATAGACGGTGAGGAACACGACCTTGCAGCGCGGTTGCCGCTTGCGGATCTCCGCGCACAGATCCAGCCCGCTGGAGCCCCGCAACCGGACGTCGAGCAAGGTGATATCGGGTTCCTGCCCCGTGATGATCTTTAACGCGAGCTCCGGTTCGGTGGCCTCACCGACGATCTCCACCTGCCCGGAATACACAGCTAGCATCGCCCGAAGCCCGTCGAGCACCATCTGGTGGTCATCCACAACAACCACTCGCAACGGGCCAGTTGGCCTGCTCATGGCAACAGCCTACGCACCGTCGGTAGCGGCGCGGGTATCAGCGAGGCGGCCGGCAACCGGAGCGCTCCGCTCGCCGTATGATTCCGGACCTGTGTTCATCGGAGACAATTTCAAGTGATCGCCCGCGCCGATGTCGAGGCCGCCACCCGCCGGATCAGCGGTCGGGTGCGGCGTACGCCGGTGGCTCAGGTAGGTCCCGGTACGTTCGCCCCGGCCGGACAGGTTTGGCTGAAGTTGGAGCTCATGCAGCACACGGGATCGTTCAAGCCACGTGGTGCGTTCAATCGGATACTTGCTGCGGCCGAGTGCGGTGAACTGCCCGCTCGGGGAGTGATTGCGGCGTCCGGTGGTAATGCCGGACTGGGCGTCGCGTACGCCGCGAAGTCGCTGGGGATCCCGGCCGAGATATACGTGCCGACAACGGCGCCCACGGTCAAGGTCACCAAGTTAGTCGCGTTGGGTGCCACGGTGGTTCAGTACGGCATCGAGTACGCGGAGGCGTACGAGGCTGCGACCAAACGGGCTGCGGACACCGGCGGGTTGCTCTGTCACGCCTATGACCATCCCGAGATCTGCGCTGGGCAGGGCACCGTCGCGCTGGAACTGCTCGACCAGGTCCGTGAGCTGGATACCGTGGTGCTTGCGGTGGGCGGAGGTGGGCTGATGGCAGGCATAGCCACCGCCCTGGAAGGGCGGGTAGCGGTCGTCGGCGTCGAGCCGGAGCTGAGTCCCACCCTGCGTACCGCCCTGACCGCCGGGCGCCCGGTCGATATAGAAGTGTCCGGGATCGCGGCGGACTCGCTGGGTGCCCGGCGGATCGGCACAATCGCCTATGACGTGGCCATTCGCACCAGCGTGCGTAGCGTGCTAGTCACCGACGATGCCATTATCGCCGCCCGCCGATTGCTGTGGGACGATCATCGGATCGTCATCGAGCACGGCACCGCTGCCGCCTTCGCGGCGTTAAACTCCGGCGCCTACCGCCCGGCTGCCGGTGAACGCATTATGATTCTGCTCTGCGGGGCCAATACCGACCCCACCGACCTCGTTTGACATCATGTTATGCAGATTTTGTCCATGTGACATGATCGCGCCATACGGAGGACACCCGATTGTGTTGCCACAGCACGCAGCGTAGCCCTCGATGCTGCGACTCGTCATCCTCTTAGCGGTATCGTGATCTAGTTCGTTTATGGTTTCGTCATAATAGATTTGAGGGCTGTCGACGCTTCGATCGGGTCATTACCGGCGTTGTTGATGCGCGGCGTGGTGGGGAGAGCGTAGTGGACAGTGATTCTGACCGACTAGTTAAAATTGCGATAAAAGCCGATCTTGGCTCCGTTGGTTCTCAGCTCGACCAGATCTTCGAAGCCAGAGTGCGGTCCTGCCCTGACCGAACTGCGGTCGTATCCGACAGCGAAACCGTGACATATACGGACATTGATTACCGCGCCGATGCGCTGGCCCGACGACTGGTCCACCTTGGTGTCGTCCCGAACGTCTTGGTTGGCCTGTACGTCGAGCGCGGAATCGATCTTGTCGTGGGTATATTGGGAATCCTCAAGGCTGGCGGCGGGTATCTCCCCATCGACGCGAGTACCCCAGCGCCCCGGGTCAACTGGTTATTGCGAGACAGCGGCGCCCAGATCGTCGTCACTATGTCCTCGCTAGCCGAGCGCGTCACGGAGGATTCCGTGGTGCTGGTACTGGTTGATTCCGATACCGCTAGTGGGGAGTTCGAATGCGACGATCGTGAGTCGGCACCGGCGGTGGAGCGTGCGCCGACCGACCTTGCCTATGTGATCTATACGTCAGGCTCCACCGGGACCCCGAAGGGTGTCCTCGTGGAACATCGCCAGGTGGTCCGCCTGTTCGAGGTCACGCATCCGTGGTTCGGTTTCGATGAGCACGACGTGTGGACCATGTTTCATTCGGTCGCATTCGATTTCTCGGTGTGGGAAATCTGGGGAGCGCTGCTGTTCGGCGGCCGGCTGGTCGTGGTGCCGGATGAGACCTGCCGGTCCCCACGTCGCTTCCGTGAATTGCTGTGGCGCGAGCAGATCACCGTTCTAAACCAAACACCGTCCGCATTTCGACAGCTGGACGCGGCAGACCGCGATGCCACCGATGCAGGCCCGTCGCACCTGCGGGTGGTGGTGTTCGGCGGTGAGCGGCTCACTGCCGGCATGCTTGCCGGGTGGATGGACCGATGGGGTGACGAACGGCCCGCGCTAGTAAACATGTACGGCATCACAGAGACCACGGTGCACGCCTCGTTCCGGCCGATTCACCGGGGAGATCTGGCCAGGTCAGAACACAGCCCGATCGGTGTACCGCTTCCGGACCTGCGTTTTCTGGTCATGAACGCGTCCGGCGAGCCAGCGGCGGTCGGCGAGCCCGGCGAGCTGTACATCGGCGGCGCGGGCGTGAGCCGTGGCTACCTCCACCGTCCGGATCTCACCACCCAGCGGTTCCGCACGCACCCGATTGCCGGCGGGGAGCGCGTCTACCGGACCGGCGACCTGGTAGTGATCGACCAGACCGGCGAATACCACTATGTCGGCCGGGTCGACGATCAGCTCAAAGTCCGAGGATTCCGGATCGAACCCCGGGAAATCGAGGTCGTTCTCGAGACACATCCGGAGGTGAGTGCCAGCGTGGTGGTCGCTCATGACTATGGCGATGGCGACGTGCGATTGATCGCCTACCTGCTACCCAACGATCCAGACGTCAATCCAGGATGGGGGGAGAGTATCCGAACGAAGCTGGCGGACGAGCTGGCCGCGTTGCCGTTCTACCTGCGCCCGTCGGCGTTCGTGTCGATTCCCGCCCTGCCACTGACTGGCAACGGCAAGGTCGACCGCACCGCCCTTCCGACTCCACTGACCCGGCGCGAGCAGGGCGACGCGCCGAGACCCGCCATGGTCCAGTCCAGAGTCGCCGAGATGTGGGCTGACATCTTGAACGTGTCGGCGGTCGGACTTGACGAGGACTTCTTTGACCTGGGCGGAACATCGCTGACCCTGGTTCGAATGCTTGAGCGGATCAATGCCAGCTTCGATACGGATATCGGCGTCGAGACGCTCGTCGAGGAGGCCACCGTTCGCTCACTCGCCCGCACGCTCGAATCGGATGCCCCGACCTCGTAGGCCAGTATCTCTGGAGGTGCCGGTACATGCCCATCCAAGGTTCCCAAAGCGTGGAATTCTCGTTGACCACTGAACAGCTCGCCGAGTTTCATCGACGCGGATACGCTGGACCCTTCACATTATACGAGCCGGCCGAAATCAAGCGGATCTGGCGCCGCGAGCGTGTTCGACTGATGGATCGCAGTGCGGCAGTCTACCAGGACACCGCGGCCAAGTCCGGTGTCACCAACATCGCGAACTATGACCGACACCTGGACAATGCGTTTCTTGCCGATCACGTTTGCCGTTCCGAGATCGTCAATCCGGTCGCCTCCGTGCTCGGTCCCAATGTGTTGTGTTGGCGAACCGAATTCTTTCCCAAATACCCTGGTGACGAGGGCACCGACTGGCACCAGGCCGATACCTTCGCGAATGCTTCGGGCAGCCCGCAGATCCTCTGGCCGCAGGACGCGGAATTCGGCGGCACCATCACCGTGTGGTGTGCATTCACTGAGGCATCGATCGATATGGGCTGTCTGCAATTCATTCCCGGCACTCACCGGACCATGTTCTATGACGAGACCAAGCGAATGCACTACGATCCGACCAAAGTGAACTCGGTGGAGAAAGACGGTGCTCACCGGGGATTCTTCGGATACGACTACCGTGAGTTACAGATAGATCCTGACTGGAAACCCGACGAGGCCAGCGCCGTCTCGATGGAAATGAGGGCTGGACAGTTTATCATGTTCTGGTCCACGCTGATGCATGCCTCTCATTCGCATAGCGGTAAGACCAACGACATGCGGCTGGGATTCGCGGCGCGGTATGTGCCCAGCTCGGTACGAGTCTATCCCGACACCGACGTCGTTGAGGAGTACGGTGGCCGCGTCAGTCTGGAACGCTATGGATCCGTGGTCGTGTGCGGACAAAACGAGTATCCCGGTAATCGGATTGTCACTCAGACGACCCGAGGTGACCGATTCGTGGCGCACCGGAGGTAGCGATGCCTGAATCGGCATCGCCGGTGTGTGGCCTGGCTTCCGGCTCGGGTCAAGGAACCCGTGCGGACTCGGCCACGGTGCTAGCACAGCTGGCGTCTGCGTTGCTCGAGGTCGGGCCGCTCAGCGGTGCGCTGGACTCCGCGCCGCGGGTCGCACCGCTGGGGCCGGGCGTGAAACGGCGAGTAGACCTGGCTGCGGTGCAGACCCTCATCGACCGGCTGGCGTCGGACTTGGGCGTGCGCGCTCCGCGGGTGGTGGCCGATTCATCGGACTTCGTGGCCGCGGAGCTGGTCATC
>JAICSB010000279.1 GCA_025937115.1 Pseudonocardiaceae bacterium
CCCGTCGAACGAGCCATCGCCAACCTGAAGACATGGCGGATCCTCTTCACGGATTACAGAAGACCACTAAAGACCTTCTTGTCCTCATTCCGGGCTGCAATCGGTCTATACTTCTTCAAGGAGGGTTTCGCATAAGCCTCTTTGAGCAAAGGCTGGCGGCCGGTGCTCCATCTGCCGCGTCCAATTAGTTACCGAGGGCACCGACGAGGATGACCCATCAGTTTTTGGCGAAGAGGCCCACATCGTTGCGCAGTCGCCAAATGGCCCCAGGGCGGGCCACGTTGCGCGTGTTGACGCATACGACAACTTGATCTTACTGTGCAGTAAGCATCATAAACAGATCGACGACCAGGTTTCACATTTCAAGATTGAGCGTCTCAGAGAGATCAAGGACGCTCACGAATCATGGATCGCAGAACTGGATAAATCAAACAGCTTCGGCCCCGTCCAACTCGTGCCCGATCCCACCCGGCCGATACCGAAAGTACTTAAGATTTTTACCACGGGTAGCGGCCTGTGGCATATGATCGATGGCTCGACCGCGTTCTATCCTAGTTGGCCTGCCGGGTTGAGCGACGAGCAGGAGGACATAATTGCCGCGTTTTTAGACGATGTCCGTGATTGGAACGACTGCGTAGGCGGCCAGGAGTCGTACCAAGCTAAGAGAGACGCTGCCAGAGGACTAGGCGAGCACATCAAGCTTCTGGCTGAGGCGGGGTTTTTGGTCGGAGCGAGAGAACGATTTTGCCTCTTGACGGGTGATGTCCAGCAGGAACCCTCGCCGTGGCGTGTCATCGACATTGAAATTCAGCCAGCTTCCCTTGCCCAGGTCGTAGGCGCCGATGGTAAGCCGCTGGATTTCGGCCAGGATGTCGAGAATGTCTCTGGTTCGTAAGTAGGCGACAGTAGTCGAACCCGCATGGCCAGCTTGGAAGGCTGCGCCCACCGCGTCGTCAGAGGCCTCGATCGGTGGTCAGACCGGGTCATACGGCCCCGCTGTTGACCGTGGTTGACCGGTGTTAATGGCACACACTGATGGCACGCGGGGTGTTGGCCTGCCGCAGGACGGCGAGCGGAGCGGGTATCCCGTCGCGTCGGCGAGCTTGTCTCGAAGCGGGCCGGGGGCAGAGGTCCGGGTGGAGCACCGCACGCGATGAACGACACCGGACCCCTGCCCCCGGGCTGCTACGCCTTCGGCGCCGAGGTGACGGGATACTCGCGCAGCTGGTGACCCACCCCTCTCGCAGCTTGTCTGGGGCCATCCCGCCGGAGGCACGGTTGCTCTCAGGTGCAGCGCGCTGGATGACCTGTTGCGCGGGGTGTCGATCGGGAAGATCGGGGGCGCGGTGTCACGGCGGACGCGTGCTGGCGTTTTCGGGACTCGGTCTAGTCTACATGAAGTTGCGGGTGTGGAGGGCGGACAGTTCCGTGGCCTCGTCGGGTGGGAATCCGAGCCGGGTTAGGCGTTGCTGGCGGCCTTGGTCCATTGTGAGGTGCAGCTGTTGGACGGCGTGATGGCCGCGGGCGATCGCTGCTGGGGTCCATTCTCCTGCCGCGAGCACGGTTAGCGCGTCGAGGACGTCGGCGTTGAGGCCTGCGGTGTTGATGAGTGCGTCGTGGCGGCGCTCGATGGCGGCGCGCAGCCGGCCGCGCAGCGCGGGGTTGAGGGTGGCTTGGTGTTCTAGGTGCGCGATGCCGAAGGCGACGTGTCGGGCCTCGTCTATCCGGGCGAGCTGGGTGACTTGGCGGGTGATCGGGTCTGGGGCGTGGTGGTCGAGGAATGCGAGCAGTGTGAGGAAGCTTCCTTCGCCGAGCACCGAGAGCAAAAACGAGGCGAGTGAGAAATCCGGTTCGGACAGCAACGTCGTTAGTGATGCGCGGCCGCCGACCGAGGAGGTGCCCATGTCTGCGCTGTGCAGCAGCGCGCGTCGGGTGAAGATTTCGATGTGGCGTGCCTCGTCGGCGGCCTGGACCGCAAGTAGCTGCTGCACCTCCCGGAAGTGTGGGTGGATGCGGGCGAGCAGCCGCGCCGGGATGACCAGCGCGGCCTGCTCGTTTTCCACCAGGTAGGTCATGACCTGGACCACGGCGGTCTCGATTTCGGCGGGCAGTTCGGTGGTGGCTGCCCAGTTCACCGCGGTGGCAGGATCCCACTGCCGGGCGGCGGCGTGTGCGTAGAGCCGGGGCGCGAGGTCTGCCCAGACCACGTCACGGTCGTCGAGGTCGAAGGATGCGGCCGGTCCACCAGCTTCCACGAGCGCGCCACGCGCGGCGAGACCCCAGTGCGCGGGTGGGTGGCGGACGATCCCTTCTGGACCCGGTCCGCCGGCCCGCTCCGCGCCGGCCCACCGCTGTTCCTCGGCCCGTCCCCGCTCGACCTGGAACCCGCCGGCTGGGTCGACGGCGAAGCCGTGCCCGGTGCTGCGACACCAGGCCCGCAGATGCACGCCCAGCGCCGGATCGGTGCCGACGACACGCAGTTGTCCCCCTGGGAGCAGCGTGCGCAGCGCCCGGTTCACGAGCAGGTGAGCACCGGAGGCGAAGCCGAGCTGCTCCAGGTCGAGCGGGCCGATCACGGAACGTATTCCGGGTCCGTCACCGCGCCCGTCGCGTCATAGAACGCGGTCTCGTTGACCGCTGTGTCCAGCAACGCGTATCCGGTGATGCGCCCCTGCCGCCAGGCCCGCAGTCCCTCCAAGTCCAGCAGTGGGCGTACCTCAGGATCGTCGTAAGACATCGACAGCAACAGGTCGATGAACCGGTCGGCTAACTCGCCCGGCGCGGTATCCACCACGGTCATATTGCAATGATCGTAAGGCGCAGTTTGAGCCAGAATCCTCGACGCTGACCCCGGCAGGATGCCTTCCTGGTTGAACAGGAGATGGTTGGCGTCGATCATGCATGCGGCGTCGACCTCACCCGCGGCGAGCGCACGGGCGGCCTCGCGCTCCCCACCGATGTGATCACCATGCAGCCCCACACCAACATCAAAGCGACGGACGGTGACATCCTCCCCCGGGCGCAGGCCAGCCGCGCGCAGGTACGACAGCGGGATCAAGGTGGCCTGCGGGGAGTCCACCGCGCCGACCGCAACGACGCGGCCCTTCAGATCGGACAGCGAGCTACAGCCCGAGTCGGCGCGGACCACCACCACCGAAGTCAGATCCCGGTCGGCGTCACGCATAGCGGCTGAGCGCACCGAGTGGCCGCGGGCGGCGGCAAGGCGCTGCGCACGAAGCCAAGCCAGCGGCGAGTTCCATGCCGCGTCGATCCGTCCCCCGACCAAGTCTTCGACCTGCCGCTCGTAATTGGAGTAGAGCACAAAGTCGAAGGGCAGCTCCGACGCTCGTAGCCATCGGCGGAAACCGTCCCAGATGGTGACCACCTTGGGGTCGTAGGCGACCGCTCCCATCACCAGCGTCGACTCGGCCATCACACGTCTGCCCCGTCAAACAGCGGCTGCCCCAGGACGGCGCGACCGGCGAAGTCACGCAGCGCTGCTGTGGTGGGCGCCATCACCCGCGCGGCCAGCGCATCGCGGAAACTTCGCTCCACTCCGAGCTCCTTGCGGAACGCGGCACCGCCACACAACCGCATCACCCCGTCAGCGACCTCAGATGCCGCTTCTGAGGCGACCGCCTTCACCTGAAGTACCCGCAGCATCGCGTCGGGTCGCCCGTCGTCGAGCGCACGCAGTGTGTCGGCCAAAAACGCTCGGGCTTCATCGGCGCGGGTATGAAGCCGGGCAAATTCGATCCTGCTGGCCGGCTGCTGGGCAAGCGTCTGACCGAGGTGCTCAAACCGGGTCCGGCTCAGGTGCTCCGCCGCCTCGCACAGCAAGGCCTCCATCAACCCCACCGAAAACGCCGCATTGCCCACCAGGAATGTCGGCAGCACCACCGACAACGCGATGTCCAGGCCGGCACCGTCCGCCCCAAGCATGGCCTTCGCCGAAACCACGGCGCCATCCGCAGTTACCGGCTTGGACGCATTGCCGCGCAGTCCCATGCCATCGAACGCACCGGCCGTGCGCAGCCCCGGCGTGTCCGATGCCACCAGCCACAGCGTCATCGGACCCTCGGCGCTTAGCGGGCGGCTCGACCAGACGTAGCTGTCCGCCTCACCGGCCGAGGTGATCCAGCTCTTGCGCGCATCCAACCGGACGCCGTCCCCAGCGGCGGTTGCAGTGCCCATCGGCGCCCAGAAATGGCTGCGCGAGCCCGTTTCCGAAAACGCCAGACTGCTCAAGTGTTCCCCGCGTGCGATCGCTTCACGGACCTCTCGGGGCCCGTGAGCCTCCAACACAGACACTGCCGCGTAGTGCATCAACACCACCATTGCGGTCGAGCCGCAGGCCACGGCAAGGTGCTCCACCACCTCCGCAACGTCGGCAAGCGAGCCAGCCCCACCCCCAACCTCAGATGAACTCATCAGGCCAAGGACCCCCGCCTCGGCCAGCGCATCCAGCGCCGCCCGAGGATAGGCACCCGAGCGATCCACATCGGGCGCGGCTGGGCCGATCACCTCTGTGATCGCGCGCTTCAGCCCAGGACGGAAATCCATAACCGTTTCGGCACGCATATCAGAACTCAACAAAGCTCTCCTCACGAATCGATGACAATCGCGGGGAAAGCCAGCACCGGAGTCAGCCCAGTACAGCACCGACCCCGCGACCGCGGGGAAAACCGCCCGACCGGACGGATTCACGACTGGAACCTCAGCGATGGAAGAACACACAGCCTCCTTCGCCAGCGCAGACCCACAGGACGCCGGCACACCGGAATCACTTCAAATCCCCGCAGAACCGACCACAGCAGGCTAGCCCAGCATCGGGCGCGTCAAAAGCCAGTCATTCCAGTTGATCACCGGGTGAACGTCATCGCATGCTGACGATCCTTGTTGAGCTGGCCCACCACACCTGCTGGGCCAGCCGGACGATCAACCGAAGCGCTCGTTGACTACAGCGCCCGCCGGTCACGAGGATCCAGGCCGCTGCATAGCGATAGGCGGTCCGCAGTCAGACCTGCTGCGAGGGCACCCGGCTGACCCGGCGTGCATGAACAGCCAGGTCACGAGACGTGGAGTCGGGTCTGGATGCTAGAGCCTGGATCATC
>JAICSB010000764.1 GCA_025937115.1 Pseudonocardiaceae bacterium
CCCTCAGCGTCGGCCTGCACCTGGATCGGGGTGCCGTTCTCATCGGTTCCCGAGATCATCAGCACCCGGTTGCCGGCCATTCGCTGGTAGCGCGCGAAGATGTCCGACGGGACACCGAAACCGGAGACGTGGCCGATGTGCCGGGGTCCGTTGGCGTAAGGCCAGGCCACGGCGGTGAGCACGGGTGCATTCATGGCGCCCAGCCTATGGGGCAGTCGCAACGACGTTTCCCGAGGGCATCTCCGCTTCATCCCGCCCCGCGTCGCGGCGGTGATCAGCCCACAGTGGGTTTAAACAAGATCTTTTGTCTGGCGATCAACTCTCCCGTTCCCGAACTCCACCGCAGAGCTGCCCGATGGCCGGCAATCAACTCTGCGGTGGAGTTCGGGACAGTGAGTGCGGTGCGGACGAGCTCAGATTTCTGCGACCCCGTCGACGGCGGCGTTCCAGTCGAGGAGCTGGACGATGACTCCGTTGGGATCGCGGACCTGGAAGGCACGCTCGCCCCATTGCTCCTCGGTCAGTGGCATGGTGATGGCCACACCATCGTCTTGCAACCGGGTGAGTTCCCCTTCGAGGTCGTCGACGACGAAGGCGAGGATGACGCCGCCTGCGCGGTCTCCGCCGCGAACACCGCTGGACAGCCCTGGCGGCAACGGCTGATCACGATCGCGGAAGAGAACCGAGCGCTGTTCGACGCCCATCCGTGGGCAGCGACCGTGTCTACCCTGAGACCACCGCTAGGCCCAGGACTGATCGGCAAGTACGAACATGAGCTCTCGGCGCTGGACGGCCTCGGGCTCGACGACGTCGAGATGGACGACTGCCTTAGCCACCTGTTGACCTTCGTGCAAGCATCCGCCCGGGCCGTCGCCGATGCCCGCGCCGCCCAGGCCGGCAGTGCGATGGACGACGAGCAGTGGTGGGCCTCCAACGCTCCCCTGCTCGCCCGGGTGCTCGACGAGGGGCCTACCCGCTCGCCACCCGCGTCGGCACCGCGGCCGGTGCCGCGCACCGCAACGCCCACGACCCCGCCCATGCCTACCGCTTCGGGTTGCACCGCGTCCTCGACGGGCTCGCCTCGCTGATCGACAACCGCCAGGTGCCGCCGGTATCCAAGATCGTCAAAACTGAGTTGTGACCGCTCAGATGTGCACGGCTACGGCTCACTTCCGAGGATCAAGCTTCTGCGGCGCAGCAGTACCGTCGACGCCCCGAGCCGCGGGTGTCAGCCTGACAGGTGGCGCCAGAGGAACTCGTAGGCCAGGGCGGACATGAAGGCCGCCTGCTCGTTGTCCGCCGCGCCGCCGTGGCCGCCTTCGATGTTCTCGTAGTAGCTGACCGGCAGGCCGTACTCGCGCATCCGGGCGACCAGCTTGCGGGCATGGCCGGGATGCACGCGGTCGTCCCGGGTGGAGGTGGTGAGCAGGATCGGCGGGTAGCCCCCGTCTGCCCGCAGCTGGTGGTATGGGGAGAAGGGCAGCAGATGCTCCCGGTCAACCGGGTCGTCGGGGTCGCCATACTCGGCCATCCAGGAGGCGCCGGCGGGCAGCAGGTGGTAGCGCAACATGTCGAGCAGCGGGACCGCGGCGACGATGGCGCCGAACAGCTCCGGGTAACGGGTGAGCATCACGCCCATGAGCAGCCC
>JAICSB010000321.1 GCA_025937115.1 Pseudonocardiaceae bacterium
GTCAACCAGTAGCGACGCGCTGGGCACCACGGTGTGGCCGGAGCGTTCGAAACGGTCCAGGAACCGCTGACGGATCTCGTGGGTCTGCACGGGCCTTCCTTGCCAAGCGCGATCGGTGCGCGCCATGCGGCGCCGAATACTACTGCCGCGTGGCGGCGCCGAATACTACTGCGGCCAGGCAACGCAGCTAAAACCGCTGGCAACCTAAAGTGTCACCACGGTGCTGGACTGGATCGAGGCTACGCCCGCACGGCGGCTGACGCTCCCCCGCTGGCCTACGTTGACCCGAGGTCCATACCCGTACGCTGGGCGACGGCGGAATGCAGCTCGGCCTCCCGCTGGACCATCCCGGCCCGTACCTCGGCACCAAAGGAGCCGACCGCTGCGGCTAGTTCTCGAATCCCCTCGCCGACATTCTCGGCCGCCCCCGCGGGAGTGATCCGGTGGGCGGCGCTGCGAGCCTTGCGGCTGGCCGCGACCCCGGCGGCAATACCTAGACCAAACCAGAGGATCCCCTTCACCGCTTGCCCCCATTCCGTCGGCCCCGTGGACGGCGCCCGGATGCAACGTCCTTGCTGCTCTTGCGGCGACTCCGCATCGCTTTGCTGACGCCATACGATAGCGCCGCGACTCGCACCAACGGGCCGCCCAACGTCGCGGTGAACAAGGAGGTCAGCGCCGACACATTGCCGGTCACGGCTTGGGCGTTCGCGGTGATCCCGTCCAGCCGTTCCAACTGGGCGTTCACTTGCGTGACAGTCGTATTCGCGCCACTGAACAGCGGATCGGCGTCCTCGCTGGCCTTGCGGATCGCCAGCGTCGCCTCGTCCAAGGTACGGCCCAGCTTGATCAGTGGCACGGCTAGCAGCCCTACCAGCACCACGAACGCCCCAGCGGCAACCAGCGCGGCGATCTGACCTGCCGACACATACCCTCCCTTGCCGATGGCGGTCGACCGACCGCGGCGACCTGCAGCGCCGCGGGCGGCGATGGGCGGACAGGCTACCGCGTGGCACCGAGATCCGAGCACCCCGGCTGGAGCGTCCCAGTCTTGTGGTTAGCCTCTCCTAAACGATCGACGACTGAACCGCCTCGGAGGATCCGTGATCCCGGCCGCCACGGCCCCCCACCAATCCACTACCGCAACCGGCGACGACGGTGGCGCTCCTGCTCTCCCCCCGAGCGCGCTGGCCGGCAGCAGGGAGGGTCTGAACGAGCTCATCACCCTGGTGGCCCGCACCATGCGCGACGCGCTCGCCGAGACACGCGCGGCCGGTCCGCTACCGCCCGGCGCTCCGCACGAGGTTCTCGCCGCCACCCGCGCCCTACTTGGGCCGGCCACACTGCCCGAGTACGGCTGCGGCCCGGACACTGCACTGCAGCGCCTGGCCACGGCGCTGACCAGGCACGGGTTGGACTTGTCCCACCCGCACGCCGCCGCACATCTGCAACCCCCGCCGTTGACCGTGGCGGTGGCCGCCGACGCCCTGGCCACCGCCGGCAACTCCTCTCTGGACACCTATGACTCTGGACCCGCCACCCTCGCCGTCGAGGGCTGGGTGGTCGAGGTGCTCACCCGGATGACGGGTTGGGGCCCCGACGCCAGCGGGGTGTTCACTCCAGGCGGATCGATGTCCAACCTGCTGGCACTGCTGCTGGCCAGGGAGTACGCCGCCGCTCAGTGCGGAGTCGACACCCGCCGCGACGGCGTCGCCGGACTGTCACGACCGGTGGTGTTGGCCAGCGAGGTGGCACATTTCTCGGTGCAGCGGGCCTGCGCCGCGCTCGGCCTAGGCGAAACCGCGGTACACCCGGTCGCAGTCGACCACCGCTACCGGATGCGCCCGGACGCCTTGGCCGCACAGCTGACGCAGCTCACGAAGCTGGGCGCTACCGTCACTCCGGTAGCAGTGGTGGCCACCGCCGGCACCACGGACTTCGGTTCCATCGACCCGCTACCCGAGATTGCCGCGTTGGCCGCCGAACACCGAGTGTGGCTGCACGTCGACGCGGCATACGGGTTCGGTGCGCTGTTCTCCGATCGGATGGCTCCGCTGCTGACGGGGCTGTCCGCCGCCGACTCGGTCACCCTGGACCTGCACAAGATCGGTTGGCAGCCTGCCTCCGCTAGTGCGGTACTCCTGCGCGATGCCGCCCGATTCACCTCGCTGAACCGCCAGGTCGCCTACCTCAACCCGGTCGACGACGCGCTGGCCGGCTACGACGGGTTACTGGGGCGCAGCCTGCAGACGACGCGCCGGCCGGACACCGTCAAGGTCGCCGCCACGATTTTGGCGCACGGTCGTATCGGGCTGGGTGCGATGATCGACGTCTGCCACGACCTCGCTCGATACGCGCAGCGGCGGATCGACACCGAACCCGCGCTGGAGCTGGTGTCCCCCGCGCAGCTCAGCACTGTGGTGTTCCGGTACCGCGGATCGCGAGCCGGTGGCGACAGCGCGCTGAATTCCGCGCTGCGCCGACGGCTGCTGCGCAGCGGACGCGCCCTGGTCGGTCGTACTGAGGTACGGCTGGATGGACCCACCGCGCCGGCGTCGGTATGTCTCAAGCTCACCCTGCTCAACCCGACGGCCCACCAGCATGACATCGACACGCTGCTCGACGCGGTGCTTGCGGCGGGCCGCGACGAGGACCAGTCATGACCGGAGCCACCGACCGCGCCGCGGGTGCTGACCCGCTGCATTCCGGCTCGGCCCGATCCGCCGCCGAGCACGCCCATCTGGAGGCGCTACTGCGCTGCTGGACCCGGGAGACCGGTATGCCGGTGCGTCCGGGCCCGCTCCAGGTCGCGCTGCCGGCCACCGGGCTGACTCTGGTCACCCACGTGCGGTATGCCTCGATCACCGGATGGCACCGGTTCGGCCCGGTGCGGCTGCAGCGCACCGACGGCGCCGACGCCGGTCCGGCGGACCCGGTGCTCGCCATCGCACTGGTCGCCACGGAGGCCATCGCCCGTGGCGGGGTACTACCCGGCGGCATCCCGCCCGGCGAGCTGGCTGACCTGGTCGAGCGGACCGCCGACTCGGTGCGCCGAGTTGCGGCATTCTTATCCGGGCCCGGCTCCGGCCCAGACCGATCCGGGATCGGGGTCGACCCGCGCCCATCCGATGATGCCTGCCGCGGTGCTTTCTTGGACGCCGAGCAGGCACTACTGCTGGGTCACCTGCACCATCCCGCTCCCAAGAACCGGGACGGGATCACCTCCGCCGAGGCCGCCGCCTGGTCGCCGGAGCTGCGCGCCTCGTTCCGGCTGCACTGGTTCGCCGCCGATCCGGCTGTGGTGTCGCAGGACGCGGTGACCCACTCTCCCGCGCTGCGCGGCCGGGACACCGCCGCGTTGTTCGCCGACCTCGCCGAGTTCGCGGACGCCGATGGACGGATCCTGGTGCCCGCCCATCCGTGGCAAGCCCGGGATGCCCTGCATCGGCCCAGGATCGCTGGCTTGGTCGAAGCCGGCGTGCTGGAACCACTGGGAGAACGCGGGGCACCGTGGCATCCCACCTCCTCGGTGCGAACCGTCTACCGGCCCGGCACGGAGGTGATGCTGAAGTTGTCTTTGGGGCTGCGGATCACCAACTCCCGGCGCGAGTTGACCCGCAAGGAGCTGCGCCGCGGTGTAGAAATCCACCGCTTGCTGGACCTCGGCTATCTGGCGGCCACTACCGCCGCACACCCGTCCTTCTCGATCGTGCGAGACCCCGGCTGGCTCGCCGTGGACGAGCCGCACCGCCCCTTTGGTCCGAAGCTCAACGGCCTCGACGTCGTGGTCCGTGAGGTGCCCGAGCAGATATCCGAGCTACGCGCCCTGGTAGGCCTGGTCGCTCCCCGACCGCAACAGGGCTTGTCCCGGCTGGGTGAACTGGTGACTACCGGCGGTCTGGACCCGATAGCCTGGGTCGCCGCCTATACCGATCTCGTGCTGGTACCGATGCTGCACCTCTACGCGGCCACCGGGATCGGCCTGGAAGCCCACCAGCAGAACACCCTGGTACGCATCGCCCCAGACGGGCGGGTCATTGGTGGCGCGTTCCGGGACAACGAGGGCTACTACCTGGCTGCGTCGCGGCTCCCGCAGCTGCTGCGGGCGCTCGACACCACGGATTCGGCGTTGATGGTGGTCGACGACCGGATCGTCGAGGACCGGATGTCCTACTACCTGCTGCGCAACCAGACCATGGCCGTCATCGGCTGCCTCGCGGTGGACGGCTTGGCCGCGGAGCCCGAGCTGCTAGACACCCTCACCGGCCGGTTACATGCTGCGCTGCCAGGACTCGCGGCGGCCGGCCCGGACGGGGACCGGTTGGCCCGCCGATGGCTGACCGAACCCACCCTGCCGTGTAAAGCCAACCTGTTCACCCGCCTCCACGGCATCGACGAGGTCCGGGCCCCCCTAGACGCCCAATCCGTCTACCTGAACATTCCGAACCCGCTCGTCACCCGATAATCCTGCCCGACATGGAGACATATCGAGGCTATACCGGCTCATTTTGCCCCGATATGTCTCCATGTCGGGCAGAGATCAGCGGCCGCGGATGATTCGGCGGAGCCGGGTCATCCGCTCAGA
>JAICSB010000202.1 GCA_025937115.1 Pseudonocardiaceae bacterium
GGACCGAATGGGTGGCGACCGGCTCGAAGGCACCCGCACGGCTGGGCGCCGCGGTGACCGGCGTGCAGACCCGGATCGTGCTGCGCGCCGGCCCGGGTGGGGCAAGCCCACTGGTGCGATCACTGCGGCTGACCGCACAACCAGGTATACAGCTGCTCGCTGCCCGTCCGCATGGTGCTCGCAGCTACCGGGTTTTCGCCACCCGTGAGGGTCTCACCGGGGCGACCACGGCCAACGGGCACGTGATCCACGAACGGGATCATTTCGTCGCGCTGCCGTCGCGCCGGGGGCTAGCCCCCCGCGGTTCGGGTGACTACACGGTGAAGATCTGCGCGAGCAACGGGCGGTGCGAGTGGGCACCGGTGTGGGACGTCGGTCCGTGGAACACCACCGACGATTACTGGAACCCCGCCGAGGACCGCGAGTCCTGGCCTGACGTACCGCAGGGAACCCCCGAGGCACAGACCGCCCACGACGACGGGTATCACGACGGCTTGGACCAGTTCGGCAGGAAGGTGCTCAACCCGGCCGGGATCGACCTGGCCGACGGCACTTTCTGGGACGGTCTGGGGTTGCGCAACAACAGCTGGGTCACCGTCACCTACCTGTGGACTAACGACGGGGCGCCGGCTATCGTGCAACTCCCGATCCTGCCCGTCTACAGCGGCCCCGGGGCGCAGTACCCGGCGGTGGGGCTGGCCGCGCAGCGCGCGAAACTGCTCGTCGAGTGCACCACCACCGGCAGCGCTGGACCCACCGATCGGTGGCTGCGAATCGGCCCGAAGCAGTACATCTCGGCCGCGCACGTCCTTATCAGCAGTACGCAAGCGCCGGGTACCCGCTGCGCGACCCCGTAGAGTTGCACGGTGGCGAGCGTGGCGCAGTGGGTGCAGGGGGCGCGGCCCCGCACGTTGCCCAACTCGATCGCCCCGGTGCTCGCGGGCTGGGGCGCAGCCGCCGCACTGGGCACATCGCACTGGGCGCCGTCACAATGGGCGCGGGCGCTGCTCGCGCTGGTCGTGGCGCTCGCCCTGCAGATCGGGGTCAACTACGCCAACGACTACTCCGACGGCATTCGGGGCACCGACGCCCTCCGAGTGGGACCGATGCGGCTGGTCGGCTCCGGTGTTGCGGCGCCCGCTGCGGTACGCACCGCCGCACTGGTCAGCTTCGCGGTTGCCGCGGTGGCCGGACTGACGCTGATCGCACTCGCCGGGCAGTGGTGGCTGCTGGTGGTGGGCGCGGCGTGTCTTGCCGGTGCGTGGTACTACACCGGCGGGTCTCGCCCGTATGGTTATGCCGGGCTCGGTGAGCTGGCCGTGTTCGTCTTCTTCGGGCTGGTCGCGGTGCTGGGCACGGAATACGTCGTCGGTGGACGGATCACCCTCACCGGTGGCTTCGCGGCGGTTGCGGTGGGAGCGATGTCGGCTGCGGTGCTGGTGGCCAACAACCTGCGCGATATTCCCACCGACGCCGCGACAGCCAAGCGCACACTTGCCGTTCGGCTCGGCGATCACCGGACCAGGATGCTTTACACCGCGCTGGTGGCCGTCCCGTTCGCGGTGACTCTCGGTTTGGCGGTCAGCCGGTGGGCCGCGCTGGCCGCCCTGCTCGCCCTGGTTTTCGCCGTTCCCGCACTGCGCCGGGTCCGGAGCGGGGCAACCGGACCAGAGTTGATCTGCGTGCTGCGGGACACCGGCTTGGCGTTGCTGGTATGGGCCGCCGCCACCGCTGCCGCACTGGCCTTCACCAGCGGCTAGTGGCCGCATACCGGGCGCTATCGGTAGTTGTCACCATGGAGCTGCTCACGTAACCGGTCCCGCTGCGCTTTCCGGCGCGCGGCGACCACGGCCAGCCCGGTGTTCACCCGGCCCCGCAACCGGCCCAGCAACACCATCGACAGCGGAAGCGCCAACACCATCGCGAGCAGGGCCGATACCAGCAGGGGAACGCCGGCGAAGAATAAGAGCAACGCCGCAACGGTCACCAGCGCCAGCCGGGCAACGCTGTACAGGGCGATGTCGCGAGCGAGAGTTCGGCCGGTCGGCGAGTTCTGCGGTGCCACCACGACCACTCAGCTTAAACCAATCGACTTGCCCGAACGTCTTGACATATGTGTAACGGTCCGGACAACGGGTACTTAACGACCAGCGACACAGCTCTTGGGGCATGGAGGCGGTCATGGGCACGATCGGTTGGATCATTCTGGGGATCGTCATCCTGGCAGTCATCGTGGCAGCCATCGTGGCGGCGTTGGCGATGCGCTCGCGGAACCGGGCCCGGCTGCAGGAACGATTCGGGCCTGAGTATGACCGCGAGGTGACCGCGCGCGGTAGCGAGCGGGACGCGACGCGGCACCTCAGCGACGTCGCGGGCCGCCGCGACCAGTTGGACATCCGCCCGCTGGATCGGACGGCCCGCGACCGTTACACCCGACGGTGGGAGTCCGTGCAGTCTGAGTTCGTCGACCGGCCCTCAGGGGCCCTCGACGAAGCTGACCGGCTGATCACCGATGTGATGCGCGACCGTGGCTACCCGGTCGAGGACTTCGGTGAGCGCGCCGAGCTCGTCGCCGCGGACCATCCGCAGGTCGTTGAGCATTACCGCGCGGCGCATGCCGCGCGACGGGACCATCACGGCAGCCCTGGCGCCGTTGACACCGAGGAGCTCCGGCAGGCGTTCGTGCATTATCGCGCGCTGTTCGACGAGCTGGTGCTCGACCACTAAGACGCGAGACATCACTTTCGGAGGTATCCATGGACACCCAGCTGGAATCCGAAGAGCCCGAACGGCGAGAAGGTCTAGGCGGGCGAGTACGACGTTTCATCGACAGTGAGCTGAACCGCGCCATGGATAAAAAGGACCGCGAGACCGACGAGGGCCATACCGTTCATCCCAGTGCATCGACTCCTGGCCCCGAGTTCGATCGGCCACCGACTCCTGGCCCGGAGTTCGATCGGCCATCGGCAACCGACCGTCCGCATGGCGACTCACCCGGCAGCACCGCCCACCCGGTGACCACCGCGCCGGTCGATGCATCGCACCGCTCTTCCGTCGATGAACCCCCCGCACACGGTTTTCCCGCGCACGATCCCAGCGTCGATGAGCCGGCCGCCGGCCGCGCGCATGACCGCTCGAGCGCGGAAGCCGCCGCCGACGGCAGTGCCGAGCGGGTGGGACTGCTCACCGACCCGGCTGGCCTTCGGGACGAGTGGCAACGAGTGCAGAGCACGTTCGTCGACGACCCACAGTCTGCGGTGCATGAGGCTAGCGTGCTGGTGGACCGCACATTGCAAGAGATCCAGCGCAACGTCGCACGCGGGCAGACCGGCAACCCGACATCGACCGAGGACCTGCGGGTGAGTTTCCAGCGCTACCGCGAATTCTTCCAACGGCTACTGTCTGCGTGACCATTTCCGTCACAAGAATTGGCCCCTGCCCCAAGATGATCAGGGTCAGGGGCCGAACTCTGTCCAGGCCGACGGGCTCGGCCGCAAACCCCCGCGCCGGGCCACCGTGGAGGAGCGTGCGACGGCTGCTGCGCGGCAGGAGCCCCAGACTTGCTGTACTGGCCGATTTGGCTGCTTAATCCCATTACCGGCGCTTTACCTCTACAGCACCGTTCGAGTACCTGCCGCGTGACCTGTCACGATAGACCGGTAGGTCCCGACTGCGAGGTCGACGAGTTTGGGGAGGGCCGCGATGTCCCAGCCACAGTCCACTGAACGCCTACTGACTCCAGGGGAGGTAGCGGCACTGTTTCGAGTGGATCCGAAAACGGTCACCCGGTGGGCCTCCGCCGGGCGGATCGGCTCGATTAGGACCCCGGGCGGCCACCGGCGGTTCCGGGAAACCGAGGTGCGCGCGCTGCTCGCCTCGCTCACCACCCCGGCGCCACTGGATCGCCCTTCCCGCAGAGCTGCTGGATGACACCGGTACGCCGAAGACGCCGGGCCGCCGGATGACATCCGGGTGACAGGTTCGCCCACTTCCCGCGTCGCTACTACGCTGGGTGGCGACGTGGAGGAGGTGGCCGCCGTGACCTACGTGATGGCGGCGATCGGGGTTGGTGGAATTGCTGCGCTGCTGTGGAAGGCCTTGGCCCCGCAGCGTCCGGCCGCGCGCTCAGTGCTTGCACCGGATGACGATCCGGAGTTCCTCCGAGGCCTGAACCGTAAGCGCCAGCAGCCCGGCGACGAAAGCTGATCCCCCCGCTATCCGCGGGCCCAGGTGGCCGCCTGCGGGAGGTCGTCGGCGACTGTCGCCGCCAGCTCCAGCGCGGCCAGTCGGGCGCCGTGCCCGAGGCGGTCGAGATCGATCTCACCGCCCTCTTCGAGGTGCTCATCGAAGGGCATCCGGCAGACCGAGCGGCAGCGGGCGGCGAAGTGTGTGGCGACCCGCTCCAGGTCAACCTTGCCTGCGGTCGGCCGCACCGAGTTGATCACAGCGACTGACCGGCTGACCAGCTCCCGATATCCATGCGCGTCCAACCAGTCCAGGGTGGCCGACGCTGAACGTGCGCCGTCGATCGAGCTGGACGAGACGATGACCAGGGAGTGCGCCAGGTCCAGCACGCCTTTCATCGCGGAGTGCATCAACCCAGTCCCGCAGTCCGTGAGCACGATGTTGTAGAAGCGCTCCAGCACGTTCACCGTGCGCCGGTAGTCGTCCTCGCTGAACGCCTCGGATACCGCAGGATCCTGCTCACTGGCGAGGATCTCCAGGCGGCTGGAGCTCTGCGACGTATACGCCCGGATATCCGAATAGCGATGGATCCGATCGGCGTCGCGGAGCAGATGCCGCACCGTGGCGCTGGTCTCCAGCGGGATCTTCTGGGCCAGCGTGCCCCGGTCCGGATTGGCGTCCACCCCGACCACCCGGTCACCGCGCAACGACGCGAGGGTCGAACCCAGCGTGGCAGTGATCGTGGTTTTGCCGACGCCGCCCTTCAGGCTCAGCATCGCGATCTTGTAACAACCGTTGAGCGGTTGGTTGATCCGGGAGATCATTTCCGCACGCTGCAGCTCAGCAGTGCTCTGCCCGAGATTGACCGAGCCTCCAGAGGCGACGAACAGCGCCCAACGCCAACCGGAGCGCGGGGCTTTGCGAGTCTGCCGGAGTAACTGCGCGCTGGACAGGTCATGCGACGAGTCCACGCTCGCAAGCTCGTCGGGTCGTCCGATCACACCTAGTTGCCTCCGATAAGCAGCGTGTCTACAGCCCGGCGTAGGAGTGTAAACCGGCAACGACGATATTGACGAAGAAAAGGTTGAACAGCATCACCGCGAAGCCGACAACATTGATCCAGGCCGCCGGTGAACCACGCCATCCGGCCGTCGCCCGAGCGTGCAGGTAGCCCGCATACACCACCCAGGCGACCAGAGCGCAGGTCTCCTTGGGATCCCAGCCCCAATAGTGGCCCCACGCGGCCTCGGCCCAGATCGCGCCCGCCATGATCGCGAAGGTCCAGATCGGGAAGGCGACCACCGCGGTCCGGTAAGCGACCCGGTCCAGGGTGGTGATATCCGGCAGCCGGGCGGCGATCCGTGAACCGGCCGGTGCGCCGACCAGATACAGGGCGCTGGCCACCCCCGATACCAGCAGGATCCCCGTCGCGGTGATCGCCGCGGAGACATGGATGGTGATCCAGTATGAGTTCAGCGACGGGATCAGCGGCGCAGCCCGCGCGTAGAGCACAGTGCCACCCAAGAACATCAGCACCACCACGGGCAGCAGCACGAACACTCCCAGCCGGCGCAACAGAGTTGCAGCACTGCGCTGGCGGTACAACGCGATCAGCCAACAGGTCACCGCGACGCAGCAGATCGCCGAGATGAACTCGTACATGTTGGCCCACGGCACCCGGCCGATAGCGGCGCCGCGCAGCGCCAACGAGCCGGCGTGCACCAGCACCGCAAGCCCGGTAAGCGCCACGGCGGACCGACCGAGCCGCTCGGGCCTGCTCCGCCCTGACTCGCGGTCAGGAGGAGCTAGGGTCGCAACCAGCCCGTGGCCGCCCGCGGGCCTCGCTGCGATGGCCACCAGGGCTCCACTCGCTGAGTACTCGACGGCGTGCAGGACCATCGCGAGGAGGTACAGGACCAGCGCCGTGCCATACGCGAGGTCACTGTAGGACTCCAGAACCGCGTTGATCGGCACCCTCATCCCCCTCCTTCGACACCACA
>JAICSB010000612.1 GCA_025937115.1 Pseudonocardiaceae bacterium
CGGGTGACCTCGTCGGCGAACGCACGCAGGGTGTCGACCATCCGGTTGATCGTCTCGGCCAGCGCGGCCACCTCACCGCGGGCCTCTACGGTGATCTTCTTGGAAAGGTCGCCGCCGGCCACCGCGGTGGCCACCGTGGCAATGCCTTGCACCTGGCTGGTCAGGTTCTCCGCCATGCCGTTGACGTTGTCGGTGAGTGCTTTCCAGGTGCCGGCGACCCCACGGACCCGCGCCTGGCCACCGAGCTTGCCCTCGCTGCCCACCTCGTGCGCCACTCGGGTGACCTCGTCGGCGAAGGCGGACAGCTGGTCGACCATGGTGTTGAGGGTGTTCTTCAGCTCCAGGATCTCGCCCCGGGCGTCGACGGTGATCTTGCGGCTGAGGTCGCCGCGGGCCACCGCGGTGGCGACATGGGCGATGCTGCGCACCTGGCCGGTGAGGTTGCCGGCCATGACGTTGACCGAGTCGGTGAGATCGCGCCACGTCCCGGCTACGCCGGGCACTTCCGCCTGACCGCCCAGCCGGCCTTCGCTGCCGACCTCGCGAGCCACCCGGGTGACTTCGGCAGCGAAGGCGGAGAGTTGGTCGACCATGGTGTTGAGGGTGTCTTTGAGCTCCAGCAGCTCCCCGGAAACCTCCACAGTGATCTTGCGGCTGAGATCGCCACGGGCCACGGCGGTGGCGACTTGGGCGATGTCGCGTACCTGGGCGGTGAGGTTGCCAGCCATGACGTTGACCGAGTCGGTGAGGTCGCGCCAGGTCCCCGCCACTCCGGGGACCTGCGCCTGGCCGCCCAACCGGCCCTCGGTGCCGACCTCGCGGGCTACCCTGGTGACCTCAGCGGCGAATAGCGACAACTGATCGAGCAAACCGTTGACGGTGTGGCCCAACCGGGCGAAATCGCCCCGCAGTGGCTGCTCCGACACCCGTGACGACAGGTCACCTTCAGATACCGCGGCCAGCACCCTCGCCAGCTCGGTAGTCGGCCGGGTCAGGTCATCGATCAGACCGTTGATTGCAGCGGCGGCCAGCGACCACCCCCCCCGCCGCTGCCGTCGGCGAGCCGTTCGCCCGTCCGGCCGTCCTGGCCGACCGCTCCGCGCACCCGGACCAGCTCACCGACCAGGGACTGGTTGCGTTGCGCGATTTGGTTGATCACCGTCGCGATCCGGCCGGCCAGGTTGGTGTCGGTGACCGCCAGGCGCCGCCGGAAGTTGCCGTCGCGAAGCTCCTCCAAGGCCAGCAGGATTCGTTCGAGGGTGGCGGGATCGAGTGGATCCAGCCGCCCGGTAAGTGATTCTGCAGCCGACGCGGGGTGCGCGCTCACGATGAGCCTCCTAAGACATCAATGCTTAACGCCCGCAGCGTGCCACGATTGGTCTCGGGTTTCGACCCCGCGTTCGATGCCTGGGCACACCGGCAGGGGACTACCCTCACTGCGACGCGGTCGGATCTGGGAGGAGATGTCGTGGCATCTGACCGGCGCCCGGTTGCCGAGCTGCTGGTACCGGGGCTGCCCCGGCTGCTTGATGATGTCGACCAAGCAGTGATCGTGGAAGACGGGTCGGGCCGGATCCAACTGCTCAACGCGGCGGCCCGCCGGCTGTTTCCGCACCTGGTCCTCGGCGATGAGTTCGAACGCACTGGCGAGTTCGTCCTCGCGGAACCCGGCGGTCGCCGGGTCGGCGGACGGCTTCGGCCCCTCGCCGATGGCTGGCATGCCTGGGTGGTCAATGCCAGCGTCACCGATGAGCAGTTCATTCAGAAGGCAAACCGAGATCTGGCGGCCGCGGTGGCGCACAACGCGACGGCGGGCGCGCTGGTTGCGCTGGCCGTTCCGACTGTGGGACAGCAGGCCGCGGTGCTGCTGCCGGCGCCGCGCGCGCGGATGTCATGGTGGCACTGCGGCGGTGCCGGACTCGAGCCCGCTCAAGGCGTGACCCGGGCACCGGTCCCGCGGGCGGCCCCGGTCTTGGCCGGTGCGCTGCGCGGGGATCTGGCGGACATCACGGCGGTGCCGGCTAGCGAGTTGGGTGAGCTGGCCGCGGTGCTCGGGTCCGACGTCGCCGAGGGGACGCCGGTCGTGGTGGCACCCCTGCTGGGACCGGACCGGACCGAGGGGCTGTTGGTCGTGGTCGGGCCTTCCGCGGATGCCTTGCTCAAGCAGCTGGCGGCGGTGGCCGGCCCGATAATCGGCGCCAGCCGCCGATGGCGCGAGCAGACCGACGCGCTATCGTTGTTGCAGGCCCCGCTGCTGCCATTGCAGCCCGGTGCGCTCCCGGAGCTGGTCGGGGTGCAGCTCGGTGTGGCGTACCGGGTCGCCGGTGAGCTCGCGGTAGGCGGTGACTTCTACTTCATCCGACCCACTCTTGGCGGGGGAGCCTTGCTCGGGCTCGGTGATGTGTGCGGCAACGGAGCTGAGGCCCTCGCCGAAAG
>JAICSB010000569.1 GCA_025937115.1 Pseudonocardiaceae bacterium
ACGTCGGTCGTGGCGCGTAGCGAGGCCCGCCCGGCCACCTCGTAGAGGTCGGCGAACACCGGGTTGGCCAGCATGTTGGCGTGCCCGATGATCTCGTGGACGATGTCGGGCTCCGGTGTGTAAAACGGCACCGAATGATGGCGGATGTACTGGGTGGCCAGGAACGTCCGCCGCGCGAGAGACCCGTGGAAGGTTCGGGTCGCCACGACACCGGGCACCGGGCGCAGGTGGAAGCCGGTCAGGCGGTGCACCCGCTGATCAACCTCGCGTAGCTGCGGCACGTGGTTGGTCGGAAGCACGAGTCGCTGTGCGCCGGCGAGATACTCGGCGCAGGCATACCTGCGGTGCTGGCCGGTTAGCTCGGCGGACACGATCCGCCAGACCTCGTTCTCCTCGGCGGTGTAGATGACGGCCGGGATCGGGTCACCGGGGCGGTGCGCGGCGCCGACTTCGGCAATCCGTGCCCGCCGCTCGCGGTACGCCGGGTCGCTGCAGCCGGGGTGATCCTCGGGCAGCTCGAAGCGGGTAGGTGCGACCGGTGCGGCCATAGCACAAGCCTGCGCCTGGCGGAACGATCGTTCAACTTTCAACGCTGATTGCCAGACGAACATCCGTTCATTACGCTATCCATTCGATGTCCGTCTCACCTCGTGGTCTCGATGATGCCGATCGTCGGATGCTGAGCATCTTGGTCGATGAAGGCCGCGCGTCGGTGAACGAGGTGGCGGCCCGGGCAGGTGTCTCCCGTGCCACCGCCTACGCCCGTTACGACCGGCTGATGGCCAGCGGCGTGATCCGTGGGTTCCGCGCCGACGTCGATCCGCATGCGATCGGACTCGATATCGCCGCCATGATCATGATCAACGTCGAGCAGGGGTCGTGGCCGACGACGCGGGACAAGGTCAGCCGGTTGCCGGGCGTCGAGTACGTCGCGATGACAAGCGGCGAATTCGATTTCGTCCTGCTGGTCCGCGTGCCCGACATCGCGGCGCTGCGTGATGTCGTCCTCTACCGGCTGCAGGGCATGCCCGAGGTGCGTTCGACCCACACCGTCTTCGTCCTGGACGAGGAGCGCCGTCCCATCGGGTCGACGCACCACCTCGAGCCGGTCAGCCCCGAGATGCACCGTCGACCAGCGCGGGACTGATCCGCCCGCGGACCTCTCCCAGTCCGATGCCGGTGCCCTGCGGGCCGGGCGCGGTCGCAGTGATCGACACCTCGTCGCCGTCGGCGAGGAAGCTGCGGGTGGAGCCGTCCGCGAGGGTCAGCGGCGACGAGCCGTTCCAGCTGAGTTCGAGCAGGCAGCCTCGCTGGTCCGGCGCGGCGCCGCTGACCGTGCCGGAGGCGATGAGGTCGCCCGTGCGCAGGCACGCGCCGTTGCTGGTCAGGTGGGCGAGTTGCTGCGGGGCCGTCCAGTACATCCCGGCGAATGGTGGGCGGGAGATCAGCTGACCGTTGAGCCGCACCTCCAGCGTGATGTCCAACCCCCAGGGCTCGGCGCCGGTGTCATCGAGATAGGGCAGTGGGCGCGGATCCCGGACCGGTGGCCGGATCCGCGCGGTGCCCAGCGCATCCAGCGGGACCACCCACGGGGAGATCGAGGTGGCGAAGGACTTGCCGAGCAACGGTCCGAGCGGAGCGGATTCCCAGAACTGGATGTCCCGGGCGGACCAGTCGTTGACCAGGCATACCCCGAACACGTGGTCGGCGAAGTCGGTGAGCGGGACGGGACGGCCCAGCGCCGACGGCGTGCCGATGACGAACCCGATTTCGGCCTCGAAGTCCAGCGCGGTCGAAGGACCGAAGGCGACGGTGCCCTCGGGCAGCCGCCGCTGGCAGCGCGGCCGGGTGACCGGCGTTGCGGAGACCACAACGGTGCCGGACCGGCCGTGATAGCCAGCCGGCAGGTGCCGCCAGTTCGCCGGTAGCGGTGACTGGGCAGGCCGGAACATCCGCCCGACGTTGGTCGCATGCTGCTCGCACGAGTAGAAGTCGACGTAGTCGGCGACGGTGAACGGCAGCTGCATCGTGACATCGGTGGCCGGTAGGAGCAGCGGCGCCAGCGCCCCGGCGTGCCGATCGTTGGTCAACCAGCGGGTCAGCGTCGCCCGGACCATGGTCCAGGTCTGGCGTCCCGCGGCCAGCAACGCGTCGAGGTTGCCGTTGCGAAACAGCGCGGCGTGCTCGGGCAGCAGATCCCGGGTGGCTGTCGTGAGGTCGAGGATGGCGTCGCCCACCGCCACCCCGACCCGTGGCTGCGGCTGCGGCTCAAAAGCGTCGGTGAAGACGCCGTAGGGCAGCGTGTGCAGGCCGAACGGATGCTCGGCGGCCACCCCGGTCCAGGAGGTCACCTGGCTGGGCCCCGTCCCGACCAGCTCCACGGGTACGCCGGGTCCTCGCAGGCGGTGCCACCCTCACCCAGGTCCAGCGGGCGGAAGGTGTCCACCATGACCGCCAGCTCGTCGAAGGATCCGACCCCGAGGCTGCGCTCGACCGCGCCCGGCTGCGGTCCGTGCGAGTGGCCGCCGGGATGCAGCGAGACCGATCCCAGGCCGATTCCGCTGCCCTTGCGCGCCTCGTAGTTCCCACCGCAGTAGAACATGACCTCGTCGGAGTCGACGTTGGAGTGGTAGTAGGGCACGGGTACGGCCAGCGGGTGGTAGTCGACCTTGCGGGGCACGAAA
>JAICSB010000630.1 GCA_025937115.1 Pseudonocardiaceae bacterium
CATCTTGTCTCCGGCCGTGTCGGGTACGCCGAAGTCGATGTTCCCGAGTCTGGATTTCGCGATCTTCCCGCTGAAGAACCCGGCGCTGGTCTCGGTACCGATAGCGTTTGCGCTCGGATACCTCGCCACGGTGCTCAGCAAAAACGACATCGCCGACCCGGCCAAATACGCCGAGATGGAAGTGCGCGCGCTGACCGGGGCCTTTGCTGAGCGGTCGCTAGAATCGCCGGTCGACATCCCGTCGCAGCCCAGGCCGCCGCTGCGCCCGATGCCCGCCGCGACTGCCTACAGCATCCCGTTCGGCTCGACTGGTGGCTCCCCTGCTGAGCTCACCGCTAAGCCCCCGGAATTGACGCCAGCCGCACCGATCAACCGGGTTTTCCGACGGCGGGTACTGATGGCCACCGGGGTGCTGGCCGTGGTGGTCGTCCTCGGAGTTACTGTTTCGATGACCCGGGTCCTGGCGGCGCCACCACAGGGCGCGAACACCACACCTCAGCTCGGACCCAACACCGCGGCGGACGTCGGACCGGAGGTAGCAATACCCGCGCTCGGCGGGATTATCCAGGTCGGCAAGACTCCCGCCTTCGTCGCGGTCTCCCCGAATGGTCGGCACGCCTACATCGCGAACGGGAAAGCTCAGGTCGTCACCGTGGTGGACACGGCGGTCAACCAGGTAACCGCGACAATCCCCATTCCTGCGGGTCCGCCGCAGTTCCTCGCCTTCGCACCCGATGGCCGGACGCTGTACGTCAGCATCTTCAACGATCAGCGGACCATCCACGCGATCGACGTGCTCGACACCGCGTCGAACACTGTTGTCGCAACGATTCCGCAGCCCGCGCGACCCTATCTCGCGGCGGTCACCCGGGACGGCAAACGGATCTACGTGCCTAACCACGACACCGCGTCGGTATCGGTGATCGGTACCGACACCAATACCGTGATTGCAGAGGTCAAGGTCGCGCCGAACCCGCACTGGGTCACCTTCTCCCGCGACGGCACCCGCGCCTACACAGCCAACCACGAGTCCAACGTTGTCTCGGTGATCGACACCACCACCCTGGAGGTGCTGGCGACCATCCCAGTCGGGGCCAGCCCGCACAGCATCTCGGTACACCCCAGCCTGCCGCTGGTAGCCAATGTCAACTACGACGGCGGCACCATGTCGGTGATCGATACCAACACCAACAAGGTGGTGGCGACCATCCCGGTCGGGCAGCATCCGCAAGACATCGCCTGGGCTCCGGACGGACGGTTCGCCTACGTGGTCAATGAGGGCAGCAACAGCGTCACGGTGATCAACGTCCGGACCAACGAGGTCACCGCGACCATCCCGACCGGGGCCAATCCGACCAGCATCGCGGTGCTGCCCAACGGCCGGCAGGCATTTGTGAGCAACCTCGACAGCGGAACGCTGACGGTCCTGGAACTCACCGGCTGACTCCTCCTGGATCCACCGGGTGGCCGACTATGGCACCATTGGCGCCATGACCACCCCGGTTCCGGCCATCGTGGTGGCCGACTTGCTTGGTAGTGCGGTACTGCTCGACGTCCGTGAAAACGACGAGTGGGCCGCCGGGCACGCGCCGGCGGCGGTGCACGTCCCGATGGGGCAGGTGGCGCAGCGGCTCGACGAGCTGGCCACTGTGTTGCCTGATCGCCCGGTGCACGTGGTGTGCCGCTCAGGAGGGCGGTCGGCGCGGGTCACGGCCTACCTCAAGCAGGCGGGTTGGGAAGCGGTGAACGTCGAGGGCGGGATGCGAGCTTGGGCCGCTGCGGGTCGTCCCATGGTGGCTGACTCGAACGTGGCGCCGCGGGTTCTGTAGTTGCGGTGGTGGCCACCCCGGCAGATGAGCAGATGCGCACACTGGCTGCGGTGGCGGTCCCGCTGCTCGGGCTGACGGCCATGCTGGCGCTGGTCACCGCGGGTGCAGAGGCGTGGCGTTACGCGCTACTGCTGGCCAGCCGCAGCGATGCGGTGCCCGCTGGTCCGCTGCATGCCAGCGATGCGCTGGTGGTCACCGGCGGCGTCGTATCGCTGCTGTCCGCTGCATTGGCCGGCGCGGTCACGCTGGGTTGGCTGGTGCAGGCGCACGCGACTGCAGCCCGGGCCGCTGCCGTCAGACCAGCCCGGCCGGGCTGGCAGTTGGTGGTCGGAGCCCTGGTGCCAGGACTGAACCTGGTGGTGCCGGGCGCGGCGCTGGCGGAGCTGGAACACACCACGCTGGGTCATCACCCGGACCATCGACCGCGCCCCTCTCGCCTGGTCATCGGGTGGTGGCTGATCTGGGTGATCGGGCTGG
>JAICSB010000779.1 GCA_025937115.1 Pseudonocardiaceae bacterium
CGGCGAACACCGTGCGCCCTCCCGCACTCCAGGCCGTACGTCAAGGCCACCCTGGCGGTGTGACCCAGCACCGGACCGTTGCAGCGGCGCCCCAGTCGTCCCTTAGGGCTCACAGATCAATTACTCCTGCCGATTCGGGTGTGTCGTGTTGTCGGCAGGCGTGCCCGTCACGGTGTAGTTCCAGTTGCCGTGGAACGTGTGTCGTTGCAGGTGGGCGGCCTCGAATGCTTTCATCGCCTTGTCGGTGATCCTGATGCCTTTCTGGTAGGTGTTGGTGTCGAGGGCGGCTTGGATGCTCAGCCCGGTCTTGGTGGTGGTCGCCGCGATGGTCTCGACGACGACCTCGTGGGTTTCCAGGGGCCGGCCGCGCCAGTTCAGGGTGATCGCGGAGAACATGCGGTGCTCGATCTTGTTCCACTTCGAGGTGCCCGGCGGCAGGTGGCACACGGTGATCCGCAGGCCGGTCTCGGTGGCCAGCTCAGCGAGCTGGGTCTTCCACAGCCGTAGCCGGGAGCCGTTCGAGCCGCCGCTGTCCGCGGTGATCAGTAACCGGTCCGCGTCGGGGTAGGCGGGACTGCCGATGGTGCTCCACCAGCGGCGGATCGACTCGACGGCGAACATCCCGGTGTCGGCGTCGACGCCCACGTTCACCCACCCGCTGTTCGCGCCCACGTCGTACACCCCGTAGGGCACCGCCTTCCGGCCTCTCCGGGGAAGTCATGGGTGTTCGTCGGGACCGGTGAGCCCTGGGGCTGGTACTCCTTGCCGCCGTTCTTGTAGGCCCCGACCAGCTCCTTCTTTTTCGTATCGACCGAGATCACCGGCAGCCCGGCCGTGAGGAACGTGGTGACCTGGTCGTTGAGGTAGCGGAACTGGGCGTCGCGGTCGGGGTGCTGCTTGCCCTCGATCGTCTTGGCGTTGCCCTGCAAGCTGTAGTCGTGGTCCTTGAGTAGCCGCGCCACCGTGTCGGGTCCTGCCTGATGCCCCTGCGCGGCCAGCTCATCGGCCAGCTTGACCGTCGACTTGGTCGTCCACCGCAGCCGCGACATCGGATCCCCGCGGGTCTCGGGATCCACCAACTCGTCCAACGCCGGCCACAACCCCGGATCGTGATGCTCCACCAATTTGCGCCCCGCACCCGTCGCGCGGATCCGCCCATCGACCACGACCCCGGCCTCCAGCTCCCCAGCGCCGCGCCCGACCGTGTCCTTCGAGGCGCCCGTCGCGGCGGCGATCAACGTGATCCCACCCCGCCCCAGCTGCCGCGCTGCCGCGCCCATCAGCAACCGACGCGCCCGCTCGTCCAACACCGGAGCCACCTCGGCCAGCGCCCCGGCGAACGCCTGAGCGAACCCCCCGATCTCTGCCATAGCACAACACTAGAGATCATGAATCCCGAATCGGACGTTATTCATCGGCGAGCCCTAACTGGTGAGGGTGGGCTGCTGGCACAGCTGACCAAGCGGTTGGTGGAGTCCGCGCTGGAGGGCGAGCTGACCGACCACCTCGGCTACGGCAAACACGACGCCGAGGGACGCGACGGCCGCAACTCCCGCAA
>JAICSB010000541.1 GCA_025937115.1 Pseudonocardiaceae bacterium
CGGCACCGAGATGGTGCGGCCGCGCCGCAGGTCGGTCAGGCAGTCACGGACGACGGTGTCGGCGTCCAGCCAGAACACTGACGGGCTACCGGTCATGTCCATCCCGGCGCGATCATGGAACTCGGTGCGGACGTAACCGGGGCACAACGCGAGCACCTGTACCCCGGTGCCGGCCAGCACCACTGATAGCCCCTCGGAGAGCATCGTGACGTACGCCTTGCTCGCGCCGTAGGTAGAGCCACGGCCGGGGAGGAAGGCCGAGACGCTGGAGACGTTGATCACTGCGCCGCTCCCCGCGTCCACCATGGACGGCAGCGCGGCGTGAGTCAGCCGCAGCACGCTGGTCACGTTGACGTCGAGCTGGGCTTGTAGATCTGCGATGTCGGCGTCGAGAAACTCGGTGCCGAGTCCGACACCCGCGTTGTTCACCAGCAGGTCCACCGGGTCACCGGTGCGCAGCCGCTGCTCGACCAGTTGCCGTTCGCTAGCGCTGGCCAGGTCCGCGGGCAAGACCTCGACGGTCACCCCGTGGCGCTGCGACAGCTCGGCGGACAGCTTCCGCAACCGTTCGCGGTCTCTGGCGACGAGCACGAGGTCGTAGCCTTCGGCGGCGAGCCTGCGGGCGAAGGCGGCCCCGATCCCGGCGGTGGGACCGGTAATCAGCGCGGTCGGCATGGTCGTCAGGCTAGCGTCGCGACGCGGTCACCGGTGCGCCGTAGGTAAGGCGGCGAAGAAGCACCTCAGCCGGCCCGCGGTAGCCGCGACGACTCATAGCCTGCGCAAGCAACACCGTCAGCACCCAGGTCGCGGTGGCCAGCATGGCGATCTCGGCGAGCCCGAACCGGTTACCGAGACCTCCACCGTAGGCGGCCAGCACCGCAACGAACACCACGGACTGCAGCAGGTAGCAGGTCATCGACCGCTGCCCGCAGGCCGCCAACGCGGTGATCACCGCTCCGGGTCGTTTCCGCGCCGCATCGATATCGGTACCACTCCCGCTACTGGCGCGGATTGCGACGAGTCCGGCGATCGCGGCGTAGCCCACTCCGCCGGCGTAGCCCGTCAGTGTCTGCACCACGCCCGCGAGCATGGCCACCGCCTCGGACGGCGGTTCCCACCACGAGGCCCGCACGAGTGCCCACGGCAGTCCGCCGACGGCGGCCAGGCTCACGCCGAACACGGCGACGCGCAGCAGGAGCCGCTGGTGTCGCTGCGGCTCGTCGAGCAGCCGCCGCCGGGCCGCCCACACTCCGAGCAGCAGGGTGGGAACCAGCGAACAGATCGCGCCGATGACGCTGCCGTGCACCCATTCCAGCACTCGCAGGCCCGCCGCTGCCAGCGGATCCGGGGTGGAGCTGGCTTTCGCGCTGAGGAAAGTCAACCGGCTGTCCAGCGTGCGGTACGCCACGACCGGTATCGTCCACGCCGCGGCCATGATCAGCAGAGTTCGGTCCCGGGCCCGGATCAGTACCTCGGCCAGCAGGACCGCGAGTAGCCCGTAAGCGCCGATGATGTCCCCGGAAAACAGCAGTAGAGCATGAAAAAAACCGATCAACATCATCCACAATCCGCGTCTGCGGACGAGTCTTCGGACAGTCAGCTCATCGACTCCGCTACTGGTCTGCCGCCTGAGCAACTGGACGATTCCGTAGCCGAATAGCAAGGTGAACATCGGGTATGCGCGACCTCGGACGAAAATCGTCTGCAGCGCCAAGACCGTCTGGTCAAGTACCGGGTGTCCGTGCACCCACACGCCGGTCCCGAAGGTGCCTGGCCCGTACAGGTAGAGGGGGGCGTTGGCCAGCGCGATGAGCAGCAACATCGCGCCACGTGCCAGATCCGGCGCGAGCGACCGCTGCGCCACCGCAATCGCCCCGATTGGGGGTGCGCCGACAGCATTGGATTCCGCCATGATCGTCCCCTCGAGCGCTGTACGGGGAAGATCGGCTCACTCCGTCCCGGCGTTACCACCAATCGGCCCACCAACTATTGGCCCGGACGGAAGAAGTCGGCGAACTCGGCGGGCTCAGTGGCGTTGCCCAGGTCGGCGGCATCGAGCAGATCAGCGATCTCGTCCAGGACCCGCAGCAGCCGCTCCAACCGCGATGGTGTGGCACTGGACGGCGCCGCGGCCAACACCCAGTCCTGTTCTATCCAGGCGACGGAAATGTCGCCGCCCAGCGCCTTGACGGCGAGAACGAATTCGGCTGACGTCAGTGGGCCGGCCCGGTCCGGCTCGTTGACCAGCGCTACCCGGTCGCCCACCGGCCCCAGCCTGCTCAGGCCGGGATCCTGCGGTAGCGGCTGGTCGGGCATCCACAGCTCGGCGACCAGGCCAACGGTATGGATTCGTCGCTGCACCGCGACGACCACGCTGGACACCTGGCCGCCCTGCTCGTGGTCGAAAATCTGTACCGCGCGACGACCCAGCGGCGTGAACAAGCTGCCGATCACAAGATCCTTGGCCAGCCCCGCGCCGCCCCGAGCCATCACACCGTGGCGCCAGCGATCGGCCAGCACCGGGTCGGACAGGACAAACCGCCATCCCCGCAGCGCCGCCCAGCGACGCCGCTCCCGCTGGTGCGCGCTGTGCCGCCCACCATCGACCGCGAGCAGCGCGCCACCACCGGCAGCCGCCAGCCCCGCGATCACAAACCACACCCACTCCGACACCGCCCGACCCTAACCCTGCACCGCAGCCCTTCCCGGGAGCACACGCCGGATCTTGGTGCACTCTGCGCTGTGTGCTCTGCACTCTGCGCTGTGTGCTCTGCACTCTGCGCCTCCCGAACTCCACAGCAGCGCTGTCGGACGCCCAGCAAACAGCGCTGCTGTGGA
>JAICSB010000565.1 GCA_025937115.1 Pseudonocardiaceae bacterium
ATCCGTCGTGACGTCGCCGCCGCCTGGGCAGGTGGGGGATCAGTGGTGGACGAACTCATCGCCGACCGCCGCGCTGAAGCGACCCGTGAGGATCAATCGTGACGGTCGTGTTGGATGCCTCAGCGGTGCTGGCGTGGCTGCGTGACGAACCCGGCGCCAACGTGGTGCACCCGCTGCTCCCCGTCGCGGTCATGTCTGCGGCGAACTGGTCAGAGACCTGGCAAAAGCTCCACCAGCACGGCGCCGACGCCGGGCGAGCCACCAGCCGGTTGCGGACCCTCGGGGTTCGGGTAGAACCGCTCACCGAAGCCGACGCGGTCACCGCCGCGCGCCTGTGGACGAGCACCCGCGCGGCGGGGTTGTCTCTGGGCGATCGATGCTGCCTGGCCTTGGCCGCCAGATTGGACCTGACCACGGTCACCGCCGACACCGCCTGGGCCGCCCTCGACGTCGACATCCCCATCCAGATCATCCGCTGACTCAGTGCCGGCGGGGAGTGAAGAGCGGCCGGGGGTCGGTGTCGGTGTCCGGGTCGGCCAGGAGGAGTACCTCGTCGCCGGCCTGCAGGACGGTGCCGCCGCGGACGGGTACCAGGACACCGTTACGGTTGATCATGCTGATCCAGGTGTCCTCGCCCAGCGCGAGGTCGGCGATGGTGCAGCCGTCCGCGGGAGCGCCGGCGGTGACGTCGTAGCGGTGCAAGCCGGTGGGCTCGTCGCGGAAACGCATGCCCAGCGCCCAGGGTTCGGGTTGCAGGACCCGCATGGGCACTCCCGTGTGATGGGCCACAGTGGGCACCAGGCCGCCCTGCACGATCACCGAGAACGCCACCACGACGACCACGATCTGGTACAGCCGCTCGGCCCCGGGCACCCCGGCGGACAGGATGTAGGTGCCCAGCAGGATCGGCACCGCACCTTTGAGCCCGGACCACATCACGAACAACCGCTCACCATTATTGATCTTGATGGGCAGCAGGAGCAGCCCGACCAGCGCCGGGCGCACCACCAGGGCCAGCAGCACTGCCAAAGCCAGACCGACCCACCAGGCGGTGCCGTGAGCCAATCCAGTCAGGGACACGGTCAGGCCGAGCATGGCGAATGCGACGATTTCCGCCAAGCTGGCCAGTGACGAGTGGAACCGTTCGATCTCGGCCTTGTACGGGGCGCGCAGGTCCCCGACGAGTATTCCGGCGACGAACACGGCGAGAAACCCCGAACCGTGGGCCAGGCCGGCCAGCCCGTAGATCGCCCCGGCACCCAACAGGGTCCGCAGCGGGTACAGCGCCCCGCTGGGCAGTGGTACCCGGCGCATCGCCACCGACAACGCGTACCCGGCCGCGATGCCGACCGCGGCACCAACGATCATCTCCAGGGCGAACTCGCCTACCCCGGCGCGCACGGCGTGCCAGCCACCGGCGGTTCCGGCAGCCAGCAGCGCGGCCATCGCGGCGATACCGACCGGGTCGTTCACCCCGGACTCACCCTCCAGCAGGGTGCCCGACCGGCCGGAGATCTCCCGGCGGCCCAACACCGAGAACACCACGGCCGGGTCAGTAGGGGCCACCGCGACACCCAGCAGCAGCCCGGACCGCCAGTCGAACCCGAACACCAGGTGCGCCAGCACCGCCACCCCCACCGCGGTGACCACAGTGCCGACCACACCGATCCACAGCACCCCGCCGCCAGCCGCACGGAACCGGCGCCAACCGATGTGCATGCCACCGTCGAACAGCAGCAAGATCAGCATCACGGTGACCACCCGCTGCACCGTGAGAATGGGCACCCGCCCCAGCGCCGGTACCAGGTCCGAAGCGACCGCCGCGGCTACCAGGAAGATCGCTGGAGCCGGCACCCGGATCCGTTCGCTGACCCGGTTCGACAACACCGCCAGCAGCCCAGCCACGCTGATGATGGCGATGACCACACCGAACGGAACGACGTCATCCACCGCAGACCCCGAAACCACCCGGCGACCAGGTCAAGGCGGCAGACACGACAACCTCCTGAAGACATCCGACAGCCACTGCCGACCAGCCTTCCCGGCGCACCTCCACTGACCCTAGGCCACCGCATCCGTCGCGACCGACACCAACCACATGGCACAACTGTGTTGGTCGTACCCTGCCGCGGTGCCTATCCGCGCTGGCTGTGACGTCGGGAGTCGACTCCGGCTGGGATGGGTGATCGCGGCGCTGGCGCTGGTCACCGGGGTGTTGGGGATCCTGGTGATGCTCGCGCCGGTGATCGCCGACGATCCGGTGGTGAGCTGGCCACGTGCTGGCCAGCCTCCCAGCTCCACGGTGCTGCCACTGTCGCCCTACCGCCCGTTGCAGCTCACCGCGACAGTCCCGTGTGCAACGCTGCGCGCCTTGGACGCCCGCCCGGGTGGAGCTGAGGCGCTGCGCACGTTGCCCGCCGACGTGGGCACCGTCCCGGGCGAGGGCCTGGTGGTGACCGCGGAGCAGGGCGTCGTGACGGTCACCGCCTCGGGGTCCGAGGTGCTACGCCAGGCGCTGCCCAGCGGCCCCTGCACTTACCAGGTGCTCGCCGATGCGGGTGGCGTGCGAGTGACCCGGGACGCTGCCGGCGTCGGTACGCGGACGGATCTGCTCGTGCCGCAGGTCGCTGAGCTGCAGACCGACGCGGTGGGAGCCAGCGGTCTTTCGGTACAGCTACACACCGACGCGCGGTACCAGTCGC
>JAICSB010000185.1 GCA_025937115.1 Pseudonocardiaceae bacterium
CTCGCCGCCGCCGCCGGGGTGAACCTGGTGGATATGGCATATCGCGACGCGCTCAGGCTGCCAGCGCCACCGAGCCGACCCAGCCGGGAGGCGATCTGGATTCATGAGACCGCCTTTCCGCGGTCGGTGCTTGTCGCGGCACGCCGCCGCCGCCTCGATGGCCACACGCTCCTTGCCGCGTTGCGGACCAGGCGGACACCCACCGGCGCGTTCTTCTCAGACGGCGATCCGCTCCCGCTTGTACTCGAGACGGCCAAGGTTGCCAACAAGATCCTCCGGGCGGCACTGATCATCGAGCGGAGACGCCCTAAGCCATCCTTCATGACCCGCCTCGGCGGCTGGTTGTCTTGGGGCGGGCGGTTCTCCAGCGCGACTCGAACACATCCCGTTGGGGGGGCGCAGACCGACGGTGTGGACCCACAAGATCGTGGAACGGCACTGGCAGGTTTCGACGATTATCAACTCCCACTGGGAGCCAACGGAGATGGTATCCATGATGGCCAGCCGATCCTTGGCTCGCAGGAAGCAGGCTCAGAGGTACATCACGGGCATCCGCCAGCGCGGCAGTACCACTCTCGGTGATCGAGGATGACGAACACCCTTGGCCTTCTGCTGCGCGAGGCCGGCTTCACTCAGTTCCCGCTGTTGCGAATTTTTCCTGAGGAACTACCCGTATATGCGGAAAGAAACAGCTTGACTAACCGCATCCGCTGGTATCACTATGAGCTGACGTGATCACCGTCAGCTGGAAGGTGGCCGCAGATGCGGGACGGCGCGCCGGGCTCTGCCCATAGTCGGCCTGCCCACCGCTCTGGGCCGACGACAACGCAGCCCGACTGGCCGCACCCGATGGTGGACCCACCGCGGGGGCCGACGGCCGGTGTCGGGGTGACCGTGGCCGAGCTTCCGGGGACCTGTTGGGAAAGGATTAGGAATGATTCTTCTCGTTTTAACGGTCGTCGTTATCGCGTTGCTGATTGCCGTTCTGGCAATCTTCCTCTTCGCGATCGGTGGGCTACTCAACCGCACCGCCAACAACCTCGACGACTGCGTGCTGAACGTGAAAAAAATTGCCAACCAGGCCCAGGTAATCGGACCTGCTATCGAACGCATCAACGAAACCGGTGCATCAGTGGTAGGTGCGCTACCGCTGTTATGCGACGCTGCTGAAGGTATCGGAGTCGCTAAGTCAGCTCCCTACGCGGATCCTTCTGAAGCTCCTTATTCACCTCCTTCCGCAGCTCCCGCTACAATTACCCGCCACGCACCGCATCCAGCTCATTCTGCGGTTCCTGCTGCGGTGGCGACGACTTCTCCGGGCGGCGTAGGCTACCTGGATCAGGATGGGCCTCGGGGAAGTTTAGGCTACCTGGACGCGTGACGCTGGGAGGACGGGCCGCGGTCAAGATCGAGGAGCGGTGCCCGGAGTGCGGCCGAGTGCGCGACGGCGCCGACCATGACCGGGTACGAAGGGGAGGGGATGCCGGCGTTGCGCGACGGCGAAGCGTTCCGAGTCGCCAGCCGCTCCTCATCGTGGCTTGCCGTGGGGTTGACCGCGGTCGCCATGCTGACTCTGCCGGGCTGCAGCCCGGGGCTTACCAGCGCTAAGGCACCCGTGCACCCTCAGGAGAATCTCGGCGCGCCGGCGCGCCCGCAAGCCGCACCGGAACCGCTGGGCGTCAACGGCGCCGTAGCGCCCCGACTGCAATGGCGGCGCTGCGCCGGATCGTTCCAGTGCGCCGCTGCGACGGTGCCGCTAGACTACCACCAGCCGCACGGCGCGACGATCAGGCTCTCGGTGATCAGGTTGCCGGCGGCGGACCCGGCACACCGCATCGGTTCACTGTTCGTCGATTTCGGTGGTCCCGGAACCGGTGGCGTAGGTGAGCTGGAAAGCCTCGGCTCGAGATACCCCGACGTCCTGCGCCAGCGGTTCGACCTGGTCAGTTTCGACTCTCGCGGCGTCGGGGGCAGCGCCCTGGTCCGCTGCGCCACAGGCAGCGGCGCGGGGGACATGCCGGTGGGCTCGCCAGTGCGGCCCGAGCAGCAGGCAACTTTTTTCGCCAGCAGCGCTGCGCTCGGGCGCAGCTGCGCCGCGACGTCCGGCGAGCTGCTCGCACACACCTCGTCGGCCAACACGGCCCGGGATCTGGAGCTGCTGCGGCAGGCAGTCGGCGACGAGAGCCTGAGCTTTCTGGGTTACTCCTACGGCACCTACGTCGGCGCGACCTACGCCAACCTGTTCCCGGACCGCATGCGCGCCATGATCTTCGACGGGGCCCTGGACCTGGTGGCGAACTCGACGGGCCGGCCGGGTCAGGAGGAGATGCCGGTCGACGTGCGCGCGGATACCGCCCGCTCGCAGGCCGAGGAGCTCGACGCGTTCTTCGACCGCTGCGCCCAGGCCGGACCCAGGTGCGCGTTTTCGGCTGGTGACCCGCATCGGAAGTTCGCCGACCTGGTCGCCAAGCTGAAAAAAAGTAGTGACAGCAGGCTCGCTGCGGTGCTACGCACCGTCTCCCACGGCCTGCAGAGCTCGACTCGCTGGAGCGGCATGGCCACGTCGCTGCAGGCTGTCTACAACTCGATACGGCCCGACGGCGCTAGCGCGCAGGGTCAGCCCCCGACCCTGGACCCGTACATACCCAGTCATTCCGCGTCGTTCCTCGCCGTCCAATGCGTGGACAGCGACTATCCCCGCGACCAGCAGGCATACACCCGGCAGATCCCGGTTGAGGACCAGCGCCAACCGTACTTCGGCCTGACCGCACTGTTTGACATGGCACAATGCATCGCCTGGCCCGGTACCGACAGCGACCGCTACTCGGGGCCATGGAACCGGCGCCGGCCGCACCCGATCCTGGTGGTGAACAATCGATACGACCCCGAGACACCGGTATGGAACGCGCAGGCGACCCGCGACGAGCTCGGTGACGCGCAGCTCCTGATCGTCGACGGTTACGGGCACACCACACTGGATGTGCACAGCGCCTGCGCCAGCGCCGCAGAGACCAGCTACCTCACTACCCTCCAACTTCCAGCCGACGGCGCTACCTGTTCCGCGGACCGCCAGCCGTTCCTGTGATCGCACGGATCTAGGAGGACAACCGTGACGAGCTCGACCACAGAGCGTCCGACGATCGGTGCGCCGTGCCCTCATCGACACCCACGTCCCGAGCTGCCACTCCAGGCTCTGGCATATGGAGTGGTGGCGATCGGTGGGCAGCAACGTCGCGGCCGGTACTGCCCGGTTCGCGCCGCCGAGCGGGAGGGAAGATCACGGTTTGGGTGCCAAGAACGACACGACATGTCACTTTCGGCACCCAAACCGTGATCTTGGCGAGGTCCTGGAGACGGCCCGCCGAGCGCATGGCCTCACCCAGGCCGAGCTGGCCGACAAGGCCGGAATCAAGCAGGCGGCGTTGTCGCCGGTATGAAAACGACCTGCGCGAGCCGGAGGCCGATGCGCTCGGCCGACTCGCGGAGGCGCTCGGTGTGACCGTGCCGTTCCTCATCCACGCCGGGGCGGCGCGGTGGCGGCGCTACCGATGCGCTTGCCGAGGTCGGCGCACTACCACACCATCATCACTGATGTGCTCACCATCATCACTGTCGAGTTCATGGGACGCGGCACCGGCACATACGCGAACTATGCGGCCGCACCGTCTAAGCCGTCTAACTCAGCTTGGAACCGAAGGCAGCATCGTGGTCGCCCGTCGGAAGTTCCAGCATGGTGTCCTGGGACATCGCCCGGTGCGGCGGCACTGCGGTAGAAGGCAAGGCTGTACGGATCTTCCCGTGCGGGTACGAATATCTCGTAAGGCGAATGTGTGACGTTGCCCATGGGTATTTCTGGGAATTTCCGTAAATCGCTATTAGTTGGTTTGCGCCCGGTGCTCGCGTCCACCACGTGGTCGCCGTCACAGTAGCGCGGGATTTCCGCACGATCGCCACGGAAGCGTCGTCTGGATGATCTTATGTACGGGCAGTACTGCTGCTGGACGGGTGGTGGAGCAGCGTCTGTGAGCTGCGTCATCCTGGGGGTATTTATCACAATTTGGTCTCCGATTGAACCGTCTACCGGTGCGGCGCCGAATGGCGTACATAATGTTAGACATAAGTACCTCCCGGTTGTCCGCGCCTGTGGCTGCTTTCGTGGGTCTGCTGTCGGTGGCGGCGGGGCTCGGGGTGGGGCATCTGGTGGCCGGGTTCGTGTCGCCGACCGCTTCGCCGTTCCTGGCGGTGGGTGGCACCGCGATCGACTTCACTCCGATTGGTGTCAAGGACTTCGCGGTCCGGACCTTCGGTACATACGACAAGACGGTGCTGCTGCTGGGCATGGCGGTGGTGATCGGACTGGTCGGGGTGGCCGCGGGGTTGATGTCTCGGCGCTCCCGGACACCGGGCCTGGTTGTGATCCTACTGCTCGGTGTTGTCGCTGCTGCTGCGGTGCTGACCCGTCCCAATGCGGGTCTGCTCGACTTTCTCGCGCCGCTGGCTGCGCTGATCGCCAGCGCGGGGACGTTCGCTGTGTTGCATCAGCGGGGACGGGCGAGCGGGGTGCCAGCAGCAGAGGGGGCTGCGGCGGGGGTGTCCCGTCGCCAGGTGCTGGCCGGGTCGGCGGTCGTCGCGGCCGGTGCCGCTATCGCGGCGACCGGCGGTCAGCTGCTGGCGAGGCGCGGTGGCGTCGAGGCTTCTCGTGCTGCGCTGGGCCGGATCGTGCCCCGGGTGCCCGCGCCGCCGATCCCGGCTGGGGCGGACTTCGCCGCCGACGGATCGCCGACGTTCATCACTCCGAACCGGGATTTCTACCGAGTCGACATCAACCTCACGCTGCCGCAGTTGCGCGCCGAGGACTGGCGGTTGCGGGTGCACGGGATGGTTGACCGGGAGATCACCCTGAACTGGGCGGACCTGACCTCGCGCCCGCTGATCGAGCGTCCGGTGACGATGACCTGCGTGTCCAACGAGGTGGGCGGCCCCTACATCTCCACCGTCAACTTCACCGGCGTGCTGCTGGCCGACATCCTCAAGGAGGCCGGCGTGGCGCGGGGCGCCGATCAGGTATTCACCACCAGTGTTGATGGGTGGACCTGTGGTAGCCCGACCGCGGTGCTCGCCGACCCGGGCCGCCAAGCCATGTTGGTGATCGCGATGAACCGCGAGCCGCTGCCGATCGAGCATGGTTTCCCGGTCCGCCTGCTCGTGCCCGGGCTGTACGGTTTCGTCTCCGGCACCAAGTGGATCACCGATATGGAGCTCACCACCTTCGACGCGAAGCGGGCCTACTGGCTGCAGCGCGGCTGGGGGCAGCGGGCGCCGATCAAGACGATGTCCCGGATCGACAGCCCCGGCGCGTTCGGAAAGGTCGGCTTCGACAGCCCGATCACGGGTATCGCGTGGGCGCAGACCAAGGGCATCGAAAAGGTCGAGGTACGCGTCGACCACGGCGAGTGGCTACCCGCGGAACTGTCCACCGAGGTCAACGTCGACACCTGGCGGATGTTCCGGCTGCGGGGGCGGTGGACGCCCGGACTCCACGTCGCCGAGGTGCGCGCGACGGACAAGACCGGCTACACCCAGACCGCGGACCGGGCTGCGCCTATTCCCGACGGGGCCAGTGGGTGGCACTCGGTACGGTTCACCGTCCTGCCACATCCCAGATCGTGAACCCGCCGTCGCGGATCACCGAATTAATGAGGACGTGCGGAGTGCCGCACAAACGTGTCCTATTCGTGATTTGCAAATAGCGAACCCCCCGATGGGGATTATCGAAGTAATACCTGTGAGGCTCGGGTCAGCCGAGCAACCGATGAGGAGTTGAAAATCGAGTGAGAAGAATCCAGCGATTGGCCGCGGTCGGTGCTTTGGCGGTTCTGACTGCCGTGGTCGGCGCATGTAGCAGTTCGCAGCAGCCGGCCACCGGGAGTCAAGCTTCCGCACCAGCCACCAGCGAGTCGGCCGCGCCCGGCGAGGCGACTGCGCCCACTGGTAGTGGCGTCACGAAGATCAGTGACATCTTCGGTCCGGCCTGCAGCCAGGTGCCCACCGAGGGACCCGGCTCGGCCCAAGGCATGGTCAACGACCCGGTGGCCACCGCGGCCAGCCACAACCCGCTGCTGACCACCCTGACCAAGGCCGTGACCGCGGCCAACCTGGTCGACACGCTCAACAGCGCCCCGGCGATCACCGTGTTCGCCCCCGCTGACCCCGCGTTCCAGGCGCTGGAGGCCCAGCACCCGGGCATCCTCAAGCAGCTGACCACCGCTCCGGACGTGGCGTCGCCGAACAGCCAGCTCGCCAAGATCCTGACCTACCACGTGGTCGGCACCCGCTACGACGCCGCGGGTCTCGTCCAGGCCGGCACGCTGGACAGCCTGGAAGGCGCCAAACTCACGATCGGTGGCACCGCGGCGGCACCGACCGTCAACGGCGCACCGGTGCTGTGCGGCAACATTCCCACCAAGAACGCCACCGTGTTCGTAATCGGGCAGGTGCTGTCGCTGCCGGCTTCCTGAGCTAGGTAACTAACTGCCACCCGTCAGGGGCGCTCCCA